>VBCT01000149.1 GCA_005882235.1 Betaproteobacteria bacterium | reverse complement strand
CTCCGTGCAGCGCCAAGCCGTTCATCACGGCGCTCATGCCGAATTCGCGCACGCCGTAGTAGATGTAATTGCCGCCTCCCGCTCGTCCGACAGGTTTTGAGCCTGACCACAGCGTGAGGTTGGAGCCAGTCAGATCGGCCGAGCCGCCGACTAGCTCGGGCAGCACCGGAGCAAGGCCTTCTATTGCGTTCTGCGAGGCCTTGCGAGTAGCAATGGATTCGGTCTTGGCGATGACTTTTTCGACCAGAAGCTGGTAGTGAGCGTTCCAGTTCGCAGGCAGTTCGCCAGCGACACGGCGGCGGAATTCGCGTGCGAGTTCCGGGTGTGCTTTCTGGTACGCGGCGAATTTGTCATTCCAGGCTCCCTCAAGCGCCGCGCCGCGCTTTTTCGCGTCCCAGCCGTCGTAGATTTGCTGGGGAACCTTGAACGGTGGGTAGCGCCAGCCGATCGCCGCGCGTGTCGCCGCGACCTCCTCGGCGCCGAGGGCCTCCCCGTGCGCCTTCGCCGTCCCGGCGCGCGTGGGAGCCCCCTTGCCGATCACGGTTCTGCAACAAATGAGGCTGGGTTTGTCCGCCACCGCCTTCGCCGCTCCTATTGCGCGGTCGACCGATTCGACGTCGTGGCCGTCGATGTTGGAGACCACGTGCCAGCCGTAGGCTTCGAAGCGCTTGGGCGTATCGTCTCCGAACCAAGCCTTCACATCGCCGTCAATGGAGACCCCGTTGTCGTCGTAAAGGGCGATCAACTTGCCCAAGGCGAGCGCTCCGGCGAGCGAGCAGGCCTCGTGCGAAATTCCCTCCATCAGGCACCCGTCACCGACCGACACATAAGTATGGTGGTCGACGATGTCGAAGCCCGGGCGGTTGAACTCTGCGGCGAGGATGCGTTCGGCGATCGCCATGCCGACCGAGTTCGCCAGGCCCTGCCCCAAGGGACCGGTGGTGGTCTCCACGCCCGGGGCGAGCCCGTATTCGGGGTGGCCCGGCGTCTTCGAGTGCAACTGGCGGAAGCGTTCGAGCTCGCCCATCGGCAAGTCGTAACCCGTGAGATGCAGGAGCGCATACAGCAGCATCGAACCGTGGCCGTTGGAGAGCACGAAACGGTCGCGGTCGGACCACTTTGGGTTTGCTGGGCTGTGCCGCAGGTGCCGCCCCCACAGTGCAAGCGCGATTTCGGCCATTCCCATGGGCATTCCGGGGTGACCGGAGTTTGCCGCCTGCACGGCATCCATGGCCAACGCACGAATCGCGTTGGTCAAGTCCTGGCTCATTTACTCGGAAAATTCAGGAGGGTAGGTGGAGACCTTATAATTATCGGTGAATCTCGCTCGCTTGGCGAGAAAAACCCGCAACGGAGGGAGCGCAGTGAGCAAACTCGCATTCATCGGGCTCGGCGTGATGGGTTTTCCCATGGCCGGACATCTCGTGACCAAAGGCGGCCATGAGCTTACCGTGTACAACCGCAGCCGCGCCAAGGCCGAGGCCTGGGTAGGCAGGCACAAGGGACGCTTCGCGGACACCCCGGGCAAGGCGGCGGAAGGCGCAGACATCGTGTTCTGCTGCGTAGGCGACGACCCGGATCTGCGCCAAGTGACGCTGGGGCCGAACGGCGCTTTTCAGAAGATGGACAGGGGCGCGATCTTCGTCGACCATACGACCGCCTCGGCGAAAGTGGCGCGGGAGCTCGCCGCCGAGGCGAAAAAACGCGGTTTCGAATTCCTGGACGCGCCCGTATCCGGAGGTCAGGCGGGCGCCGAAAACGGGCAGCTCACCGTCATGGTCGGAGGCGACCCCGCCGCGTTCGAGCGGGCAAAGGCGGTCATTGCCCATTTCGCCAAGGCGGTCACGCTGATGGGCCCCTCGGGTTCGGGCCAGCTCACCAAGATGGTCAACCAGATCTGCATCGCGGGCCTGGTGCAGGGTTTGTCGGAAGGCCTCAACTTCGCCATCAAGGCCGGCCTGGACGCAAAACTCGTGCTCGATGTGATCTCGAAGGGCGCAGCACAGTCCTGGCAGATGGAGAACCGCGGCAAGACCATGGTCGAGGACAAGTTCGACTTCGGTTTTGCGGTGGACTGGATGAGAAAGGACCTGCGCATCTGCTCCGAAACGGCACGGGAGAACGGCGCGCAGCTTCCCGTCACCCAAACGATCGCCGGTTTCTACGACGAGATATCGAAGATGGGCGGCGGCCGCTGGGACACCTCGAGCCTGATCCGGCGGCTGCGCCGAGGCTGACCACGCCCGCGGGGCACCTTCCCGGCAGCCCGTGAGCATCCCTTTCCAATGGCCGGCGGCCTACGTACCGGCCGTCCAGCCTCCGCTCGACCCGCCCGAGCGCTCCCTCTGGTTCGTTTTCCGCGGCGCCGAGCTTCTGGTCGCCGCCGCGCCTGGCTCAGCCACACTTCCCCATTGCAATCACCCCAATAGTTTGGGTATGATGCCCCAACGAATACAATATCTTGGGGTTCTCGGCGAGCAGCATTGTTTCTCGGCCGAGCTTGCGGTAGGCGCTGTAGCACCGCAAGGATGGATTTGGCAAGGGCTGCGGGCGCTATTCGGTACGCTTGATGAGGCGCAGTTTGCGCTCGCCGGGCGGGCGCTGCAGATCGTCGATTGGGACCGCACGCACCAGTACTGCGGTGCATGCGGGAAGACGACGGCGGCGCGAACAAACGAGCGCAGCCGCGAATGCCCGGGCTGCGGGCTGGTGGCGTATCCCAGGCTCGCGCCGGCGGTGATGGGGTTAGTGCGGCGTGAAAAGGAACTTCTCTTGGCGCGCGCGCCGCGGTTCCCCAAGGATATGTACAGCGCCTTGGCCGGTTTTGTCGAGCCCGGCGAAACGCTGGAGCAGTGCTTGGAGCGCGAAGTTTATGAGGAAGTCGGGATCAGGGTGCGCAGGGTACGTTACTTCGCCAGCCAGCCGTGGCCATTCCCGCATTCGCTCATGATCGCGTTCTTCGCCGACTATTACAGCGGTGAAATTCGCGTCGATGGAACGGAAATCGAAGACGCGAAGTGGTTCGACGTGAGAAATCTTGAAAATTTGCCGCGGTTGCCTGCTAGAATCAGCATCGCTCGCAGGCTGATCGATGCGGCAAAAGGGGAGATGCTCGCATAGTTCGGCATCTCGGTTATCAACGGGCGTGGGGATTTATGCAAATTGGACGGACTGCACATTGTTGCGAATCTGTACCGTTGCGGGGGGGATGCACGGTATTTGACTGACGCAGCCGAGCTGCGTCGTTTTTGTCACGACTCTATCAACAGGTCCGGTCTCACGATTCTCGGCGACCTGTTCCACGAGTTCGACGGTGGCGGAGTCACGGGCACGGTGGTGCTGGCGGAGTCGCATCTCGCCAGCCATACCTGGCCGGAGCTCCAGAGCGTCACCCTCGACGTCTACGTGTGCAATTACACCCAGGACAACAGCGCCAAGGCGCGCCAGGTCGTGGCCGACCTGATGGAGCTTTATCGCCCTGAGGAACACGTGCAGCACGATGTGCCGCGCGACAAGCGTTTCATGTACGAGGCGCTGAACGGGGACTACGGGTTTTTCCTGCGTTCCTCCAAGCTGATCGAGTCTACGAAGACGCGCTTCCAGGACCTCGAAATCCACGAGACGCCGCAGTTCGGAAAGCTCTTTCGCCTGGACGGCTGCTTCATGACTTCCGAGCGCGAGGAATTCGTCTACCACGAGACCCTAACCCACCCTGCGCTCACCGCCCATCCTTTGCCCAAGCGGGTCCTTGTTATCGGAGGGGGCGATGGTGGCGCGGCGGAAGAAGCCCTGAAGCACCCGTCGATCGAGCAGCTCGTCATGGTCGAGCTGGACGGGAAGGTGGTCGAGATCGCCAAGGAGCACTTCGCCACGATTCACCGCGGCGTATTCGACAATCCGAAACTGAAGCTGCTGATCGAGGACGGGCTGAAATACCTCGCTGAGACCAAGGAAAAGTTCGACCACATCGCCCTTGATTTGCCCGACCCCATCGGCCCCGCCACCGCGCTCTACGAGGAGGCGTTTTTCCGCGACTGCAAGCGAGCGCTTGCCGCGGGCGGCGTGCTCAGCTTGCATATGGGCTCGCCCTGGTCGCGCCCCGACCGGGTCAAGATGCTCTATGGGCGGCTGGCCAAGATGTTCAAGATCGCCCGGCCGTACACGATGTTCATCCCCTTGTACGGGTGCCTGTGGTCGATGTGCGCGTGCTCGGATTCCACAGACGTCGCGGCGGTGAATAGCGGGGAGATCGATATTCGAATCGGCAACCGCGGTCTCAGCCATCTGCAGTACTACAACGGCGCCGCCCATCAGGCGCTCTTCGCGCTGCCGAATTTCGTGCGCGAGCTCACCGTCGACGCCGTACCCAAGCCCAGGCTCGTGGCTACGAAGAAACGCGCGGCGGGTGGCGTGAAGTAGACGCCGGGGCGTCAGCCGGTTGGGTGCGGGGTGACCGAGAGGGTTGCTCTCTTCGTTTTGGTCTCGAACCCGAGGAAACCGAACTCCGGCTCTGGCTTTCGGCCGCTCACGATGTCGGCAAGGGCCCGGCCCGAGCCGCACGCAAGCGTCCACCCGAGCGTGCCGTGCCCTGTGTTGAGAAAAAGGTTGGAGTACCTCGAACGCCCGATGAGGGGGAGATTGCTGGGTGTGGCCGGTCGCAGTCCCGTCCAGAACTGCGCGCGCTCCGGGCGTCCCGCGTTCGGAAACCATTCGAAGCAGCGCTTGACGAGCGCCGCGCAGCGGGGCTCGTTCATCTCGGTGTCGTAGCCGTTCAACTCGGCGGTGCCTGCCACGCGCAAGCGATCGCCCAGTCGCGAGATCACGATCTTGCGCGCGTGATCGGTCAGACTCGTCTGCGGGGCCTCGTCGTCGGGCTCGAGAGGCAAGGTGACTGAATAGCCCTTCACGGGGTACACCGGCACCGAGACGCCGACTGGCGCCAGCAGGAGCGGGCTATAGCTTCCCAGCGCAACAACATAGGCTTCCGCACGCAAGGATTCTTCGATTCCTTTTTCGTCGTCTATGACCACGCGCTCGATCGCTCCCCTCGCGGCTTCGAGACGCTTCACGCTTACGTTGAACCGAAAGGTCACGCCTTGGGCACCGCAGAGATCGGACAGGGCCCGAGTGAAAAGCTGCGCATCACCGCATTCGTCTGAAGCCGCGTAGGCTCCCCCCACGACCCGGGCTATCGAATGCTTGAGCGCCGGCTCGATCGCGAGGCACCCTTCGGGCGACTTGATTTCGATGTCCAGGCCGCGAACTCTGAGCAGCTCGGCCTGTCTCCTCGCGTGTTCGAATTCGTCACCGTCCTCGTACAGGTGTAGGATGCCCCGGGTATCAAAATCGTAGCGGATTCCGGTATCGCGCCGCAGTTGACGCAGCTGCTCGCGACTGTACAGCGCAAGTGTGAAAGCGGAATCTGTGTTGCGACGGGTCCGGCCTGGCAAACATTCAAACAGGAAGCGCAGGCCCCAGAGCCATTGAGCGAGGTCGGCGCGCGGCCGGAAGAGCAGTGGGGCGTCCTCGCGCCCGAACCACTTAAGGATCGTCAAGGGAGCGGTCGGGTTGGCCCAGGGTTCGGAGTGGCTGACTGAAATCTGCCCGCCATTTGCAAAACTCGTCTCAAGCGCAGGCTCGGGCTGACGGTCAACCACCATGACCTCGTGGCCGCTCTGCGCGAGATACCATGCGCTCGTCGTGCCTATAACCCCGGCACCGAGAACGATCACTCTCATGCCCGCCTCCGATAAAAACAAAAGGGGGAAAGCTCGCGCTATATCCCCCTGGAAAACGAATCTACACTTTTGACTTTCGCACGGCAAGCGAGCCCTTCCGCCGCGTCCATGCACGGCGCTGAGGCCGTTCAACAAGTGGTTCGCTGGATATACAGGTCAAGCCCGATGCGGCATCATCGGGTTTGCATGAGGGCCGGAACGGAAAGGCTTGCTTATTTTCCCGTGTAAGGAATCACTTTTTGGCGCTGCTCACCGAGCCCTTTGATGCCAAGAGTGACCACGTCACCCGGTTTGAGCCACGCCTGGGTCGGCTTCATACCCAGCGCGACGCCAGCCGGTGTTCCGGTTGTAATAATGTCACCCGCGAGCAGCGTCATGTAGTTGCTCACGTACGATACAAGCTTCGCACAGGGGAAAATCATGTTCTTGGTATTGGAGGATTGCCGACGTTCGCCGTTGACGTCGAGCCAGACGTCGAGCACCTGGGGATTGGTAATCTCGTCGGTCGTGACGAGCCATGGTCCGATCGGTCCGAAGGTGTCACATCCCTTGCCCTTGTCCCACTGAGAGGACTGCAACTGGAAAGCGCGCTCGGACACGTCATTCACGATCGTGTAACCAGCGACGTGGTCCAGGGCCTCGTCCTCCGACACGTACTCGGCGCGTGTCCCGATAACTATTGCGATCTCGACCTCGTAGTCGAGCTTGGTGGAACTGCGGGGCTGCTGGATGTCGTCATTCGGGCCGCTGATGCACGTCGTCGCCTTCATGAAAACTACCGGCTCGGCGGGTATTTGCAGGCCCGCTTCGTGCGCATGATCGACGTAATTCAGGCCGATGGCGACAAACTTGGAGATTCCCGTATAAGGCACGCCGAAACGCGGGTTACCGCGCACCAGGGGCAGCGACTCCGGACGAATCTTGCGCAACTTCGTCAGCCCTTTGGAGGAAATCGTGTCCTGGTCGATGTTGGAAATCACCCCTGACAAATCGCGCAACTGGCCTTGCGCGTCGATGACGCCCGGTTTTTCGAATCCGTTCCTGCCGTAACGACAAAGCTTCATTTTTGGCTTCCTTTCCAGATCATCATGCGGCCGCTTAAGCAAATCGCAACTCTTAGAGCAAGCGTAAGCTGGGTGCAAGCAGGCAGCTCGATATCGTCGCAGTCTTGAGCCGCCCATTTTCCTGCTTGGGTGGCAGCGCAACGAGAGCAATTGGTGCGGCCGGTCTCCTACGTAAGCCGTTCTCCCCAGAACTATTCTTATTGCCCGGCGATTATAACAGCGCCGCACCGAAAAAAGCCGTAGTTTCCTTGGAATCAGTGGGTTACAGGAGGGGTCAAGGCCAAGGTCGGCGTTAGATAAAATCGAGGCATGAAAGGCCCTCCACCTTGCGTCCCGCGGTTTTTTGCACCGGTGCAGCTTTCCCTCGGTGCCGAGATCGATGTGCCGGAGCGGGTGGCGCGTCATTGCGCGGTCCTCCGCCTGCGCCGCGGCGACGCGGTCGTCTTGTTCAACGGAGACGGCGGGGAATTCTCCGCCGAGCTGACGCGGGTTTCCCGTGGCGGTGCGCGCGCCTACGTGATATCGAGGCAGACGCCGGAACGCGAGTCGCCTCTTGCCATCGCGCTCGCTCAGTGCGTATCGAGCGGAGTCCGGATGGACGCTGCCCTGCAGAAATCTACCGAGCTTGGTGTCTCCAGCATCGTGCCGATCACGAGTGAGCGCTCCGTAGTGAGACTCTCGAGCGATCGCGCCGACAGGCGCGTCGCCCACTGGCGCAACGTGGTCATCGCCGCCTGCGAGCAATGCGGGCGCAACCGCGTTCCCGAGGTTGCGGCGATCATCGACCTCGATGCCTTTCTGGGCCGGGCAGCCAGCGATGGGCTCCGGCTCCTTCTGGCGGCGGATGCCGATCGAGACTTGAAACAGCTTGAACCACCCGGAAAAGTGACTTTGCTGGTCGGACCGGAAGGAGGGCTCGCGCCTGAGGAGCGGCAGCGTGCCGAAAGAGGGGGGTTCGTTCCGGTTCGCTTCGGGCCGCGGGTGCTTCGCACGGAGACCGCACCGCTCGCAACAATCGCAGCGATGCAGGCCTTGTGGGGTGATTGTTAGCCTCCGTACGCGGGGCCCGCTGTATCGACTGGGGGCAACTGGCTAGAATCGGAGTTCCTTAAGAACAACGACAACCATGCCGTCCCATCCCACCCAGTTCATCAGCTGGGTTCGCTCCGTTGCCCCCTATTTCCACGCGTTCCGTGGGAAGACGTTCGTGCTAGCCTTTGGCGGAGAAATATTCGCGGAGCGCAGGTTCGTCGACCTCGCCCACGACGTCAGCCTTCTGCATAGCACCGGCATCCGCGTGGTGCTGGTGCACGGCTCACGCCCGCAGATCGAGGCGCAGCTCAAGCGCCGCAAGCTCCGCTCGCATTACGCGAAGGGCCTGCGCATCACGGATCCGGTTGCGCTCGAATGCGTGAAGGAGGCCGTCGGGTTGTTACGCGTGGAGATCGACGCGTTGCTGTCCCTGGGTCTTCCCAACTCGCCCATGGCGGGCGCTGCGATCAATAGCGTCTCGGGAAATTTCATCACGGCGCAGCCGATGGGCGTGCACGACGGCATCGACTTCCAGTATACGGGCTCGGTGCGCAAGGTCGACGCGCTGGCAATCGCGGGGTGTCTGGACGCCGGCAACATAGCGATCGTGTCGCCAGTCGGCTACTCGCCCACGGGCGAGGTCTTCAACCTCGCCATGGAGGATGTCGCGGTAGCAACGGCGACGGCGCTCCACGCCGAGAAGCTGATCTTCTTCTCTGACGCGCCCGTGCAGGACAAGGAGGGCGAGTTGCTGCCCGAGCTCACGGCGGAGGAAGCGGCCGGGCTGCTCGCGCGCAGCAACCGCCTGTCCGACGATACGCGGCTCTATCTCACACACGCCGTCGAGGCCGTGCGCGGGGGGATGCAGCGCGCCCATATCATCAGCCGGACAGTCCCTGGTGCCCTGCTGATCGAATTGTTCACCCATGAAGGTTCGGGCACCATGATCACCGCCGACAAGGTGGTGAAGCTGCGGCCGGCCAAGATCGACGACGCAGGGGGCATTCTCAAGCTGATCGAGCCGCTCGAGGAAGACGGGACCCTCGTGCGCCGTGGGCGCGAACTCCTCGAGCGCGAGATCGGGCGCTTTTCGTTGATTGAGCACGACGGGGTGATCGTCGGATGCGCCGCCCTCTACCCCTTCCCCGGCGCCCGCGCCGGCGAGCTTGCCTGCCTCGCGGTTCGGCCTGATTACAGGGACGCAGGCTACGGCGAGCGCCTACTTCACCATATCGAGACACAGGCAAGAGCCTCCAAGCTGAAAAAGCTGTTCGTGCTCACGACGCGGGCGACCCATTGGTTTATAGAGCGCGGGTTCGCCGAAGCGGATATCGCGGTACTGCCGGGGGAAAGGAAAGCCCTGTACAACTATCAGCGGCGCTCGAAGATTTTAGTAAAGCGGACTTAAAATAATCGCCCTGATACCGGAATCGAGGTTGCGAAAATGGCAAGGATGGTGAAATGCATCAAGCTCGGCCGCGACGCGGAAGGGCTCGACTTTCCCCCTTACCCGGGGGAACTCGGCAAGCGCATCTACGAAAACGTCTCCAAGGAAGCCTGGCAGGCCTGGATCAAGCACCAGACCATGCTCATCAACGAAAACAAGCTGAACCTCGCGGACCCGCGCGCGCGGAAATATCTCGCCGAGCAGATGGAGAAGCATTTCTTCGGATCCGGAGCCGACGTGGCTTCCGGCTACGTGCCGCCGGACAAGTAGGCGCTTTACTTCCGGGCAATCGTTCTCACACCCGTCTTGGTTCCGAGCAGGAGCACATCGGCTCCGCGCCGGGCGAACAATCCGTTGGTAACGACGCCGGAGATATTGTTGACCGCCGTTTCCAGCTCGACCGGGTTGAGGATGGACAACCCCCACACGTCGAGGACGATGTTGCCGTTGTCCGTGGCAAAACCCTCGCGCAGCTTGGGCTGGCCACCGAGCTTCACCATCTGGCGCGCCACATAGGCACGCGCCATGGTAATCACCTCGACCGGCAGCGGAAACTTTCCAAGCACCGGTACGAGCTTCGACTCGTCCGCGATGCAAACGAACTTCCTCGCCACCGCGGCGACGATTTTCTCTCGCGTGAGCGCGCCGCCCCCGCCCTTGATCATGGCGAGATGCTCGGTGATCTCGTCGGCGCCGTCGACATAGACCGGCAGGTCGTTGACGCTGTTGAGATCCAAGACGCGAATGCCGTGCCCCTTCAGCCGCTCGGCGGACCTTTCCGAGCTCGCGACCGCCCCGGCGATGCGATTCCTCATCCTGGCGAGCTCGTCGATGAAGAAATTGGCCGTGGACCCGGTGCCGACGCCGATCACGGCGTCCTCCACCACGTGCTTGATCGCCTCGCGGGCGACTGCCCGTTTGAGCTCGTCCTGGGTCATCGCCGTTTCGACGGTGGCAGATCCGTGCACACGCCTTCGTACAGCTCTGCTGCCATTCCAACCGATTCGCTCGTCGTCGGATGCGGATGGATGGTCTTGCCGATATCGACCGCGTCGGCGCCCATTTCGATGGCGAGCGCAATCTCGCTGATGAGATCGCCCGCTCCGGCTCCGACGATGGCGCCGCCAATCAGGCGGTGCGACTCCTCGGAGAAGATCAGCTTGGTGAAGCCCTCGTCGCGGCCGTTGGCGATGGCGCGTCCCGAGGCTGCCCAGGGGAATTTGGCGACCCCGAATTTGATTCCCTCTTTTTTCGCTTCCTCCTCGGTTGATCCCGCCCAGGCGATCTCAGGATCGGTGTAAGCCACCGAGGGAATCACGCGCGCGTCGAAGTAGGATTTCTGTCCCGCAGCGGCTTCCGCTGCGACGTGACCTTCGTGTACCGCCTTATGCGCCAGCATGGGCAGCTTGGCGATATCGCCAATCGCGTAGATGTGCGGGATGTTGGTGCGCATTTGCGCGTCCACGGGGATGAAGCCACGCTCGTTCACCGTTACGCCGGCGGCGTCGGCGCCGATCTTCCTGCCGTTGGGTGTCCGGCCCACGGAGACCAGGATCATGTCGTAGAGCTGCGGCTTGGCCGGAGCGTTGTCACCTTCGTAGGACACCTTCAATCCTTCCTTCACGGACTCGACCTTGGTGGTCCTGGTCTTCAGCATCACGTTGTCGAAGCGGCGCGCGTTGAATGTTTGCCATACCTTGACCAAGTCCCGGTCTACCCCGGACATCAGGCCATCGAGCACCTCGACCACATCCAGCCGAGCGCCGAGTGTGGAATATACCGTGCCCATTTCCAGGCCGATGATGCCGCCGCCGATTACGAGCATGCGTTTCGGCCGCCGCTGCAGCTCGAGCGCCGCCGTCGCGTCTACGATTCGCGGGTCCTCCGGAATAAAGGGGAGCTTCGCCGACTGCGAGCCGGCTGCGATGATCGCGTTCCCGAATGCGACGACCTTGCGCCCGTCCTTCGCTTCCACGGCGAGATGGTTCGGCCCTACGAAAGCTCCAGTACCCTGCAGCACCGTCACTTTGCGAGAGCGCGCCATGCTCGCAAGCCCCCCGGTCAGCTTGCCGACCACCTTGTTCTTCCATGCGCGCAACGCATCGAGATCCACCTTGGGTTCCCCGAAACCGATGCCGTGTTCGGAAAGATGTTTTGCCTCCTCCATGACCGCAGCGATGTGCAGAAGCGCTTTCGACGGGATGCAGCCCACATTCAGGCAGACGCCGCCGAGCGTCGGGTAACGCTCGACCAGAATGCTGTTCAGGCCCAGGTCTGCGGCCCGGAAGGCGGCCGAATAACCGCCGGGACCGGAGCCCAGCACCAGCACGTCGCAAGTCATGTCGGCTGCGCCGCCGTAGGCTTTGGCTGCGGCAGGTGCGGAAATCTTCGGCGCCGCAGAGACGGCCGGACGCGGCGCGGACGGCGGGGCCACGGCACTCTCTACCTCGAGCAAGGCGATGACCGACCCCTGAGAGACCTTGTCCCCGACCTTGACCCGCAGCTCCTTGACGAGGCCGGCGTCCGAGGAAGGAATTTCCATCGTCGCCTTGTCGGACTCCAGCGTGATGAGTGAGGCCTCCTTGGCCACCCGGTCACCGGGTTTCACCAGAACTTCAATGACGTCGATGTCCTTGAAATCGCCGATGTCCGGTACTTTCACTTCGATCATCTGCGCCACGCCGTCCTCATAGCAGGGTACGGCGGATGTCGGAGAGGACTGAGGCCAGATAGGTCGTGAAGCGCGCGCCGGCCGCGCCGTCGATGACGCGGTGGTCGTAGGCGAGCGACAGCGGCAGCATCAGCCGCGGAACGAAGGCGCCGTCCTTGTAGACCGGGCGCATCTGCGATCTCGCCACGCCGAGAATCGCGACCTCCGGTGCATTGATGATCGGCGTAAACGCCGTACCCCCGATGCCGCCCAGGCTGGAGATGCTGAAGCTGCCGCCGCGCATGCTGTCGGGCTTGAGTTTTTTCTCGCGCGCGGCCTTGGAAATTTCAGCCAGCTCCTTCGCCAAATCGAAAACGCCCTTGCGGTCGGCGTCGCGGATCACCGGGACCAGCAGACCATCGGGCGTATCGACTGCGACTCCGATGTGATAATACTTCTTGACGATCAGGTTCTCGCCGGTCTTGTCGAGCGAGGCGTTGAACTCCGGAAACTCCTTCAGCGCGTTCACCGAAGCTTTCACCAGGAACGCGAGCATGGTGAGTTTGAAGCCTCCCTTTTCCGCGACTTGCGCGTTCTCCTTGCGGAAAGTCTCTAGCTCGGTGATGTCGGCCTCGTCGTGCTGAGTGACATGGGGAATGGAAACCCAGTTGCGGTGCAGGAACCCGCCGGAAAGTTTCCTGATTCGCGACAGAGGTTTGGCTTCGACCGGGCCGAACTTCGCGAAATCCACCTGCGGCCACTCCGGTAGATCCAGAACGAGCCCGCCGCGCGCGGCGACGGCGGCGACCGCGGGCGCACCCCTTATCACTCCCTTCACGAACTCCTGGACGTCCGCCTGCGTAATGCGTCCCTTCGGGCCCGAGCCTTTGACCCGAATGAGGTCGACGCCCAGCTCGCGCGCGAACTTGCGCACCGAGGGGCTCGCGTGCGGCGTCGCCCCGGGACCTAGCGCAGATGTGCTTGAGATCGGTTCGGTCCGGCCGACCGAAACCGTGGCCGGGGCTGGCGCCGGGACGGCCGCAAGCACCGGCGCAGGCTTTGCCGTGGGCGCGTCTTGGGGCTTCGAAGCCGGCTTCGCGGGCGCAACCGAAGCGCCTTCCGTCTCTTCGAGGATAAGGATCGGGCTGCCCTGTGAAACCTTGTCGCCGGTCTTGACCCGCAATTCCTTCACCACGCCCGCAGCCGGCGACGGAATCTCCATCGTCGCCTTGTCCGATTCGACCGTGATCAGCGACTGCTCCGGCTGTACCGCATCGCCCCGTTTGACCAGCACCTCGATTACATCGACGTTCTTGAAGTCGCCGATGTCGGGTACGAAGACTTCCCTAGCGGTTCCCATGCTTGCCCAGTTCGCGATTTGGGGTGCCGGGGCTGGGCAGCCGTCGAGGCGCCCGGCCCATGCTTGGTCAGACAGTCACTGGATTGGGTTTTTCCGGATCGATCCCGTATTTCTTGATTGCGTCGGAAACGACCTTGGCTTTGACCTCGCCCTGGTCGGCGAGCGCCTTGAGCGCCGCGACTGTTACGAAGTAACGATCCACTTCGAAGAAGTGACGCAGCTTGGCGCGGGAATCCGAGCGGCCGTATCCATCGGTGCCGAGCACCCGGTAGACGCGGTCTCCGGGGATGAACGATCGAATCTGGTCGGCAAAACTCTTGATGTAGTCGGTAGAAGCGATCACGGGACCTTCACGCTTCTCCAGGCACTGGGTCACGTACGGGACCCCGGGCTTCATTTCCGGATGCAGCGTGTTCCGACGCTCGACCGCTAGCCCTTCGCGGCGCAGCTCGGTCAGGCCGGGCGTGCTCCAGATATCCGCAGCCACGCCCCAATCGGCCTCGAGCAGCTCGCCGGCGGCAATGACTTCGCGCAAGATCGTCCCCGAGCCCAGTAGCTGCACGCGCGTTTTCTTCTTCGAGCCTTCCCGAAAGAGGTACATGCCCTTCAAAATCGCTTGCTCCGCACCCGAAGGCATCGCGGGATGCTCGTAGTTCTCGTTCATCACAGTCACGTAGTAGAACACGTCCTCCTGCAGCGTGACCATGCGACGCAGGCCGTCCTGGACGATGACGGCGAGCTCATAGGCAAAGGTCGGATCATAGGAAATGCAATTGGGAATGACCGAAGAGAGCACATGGCTGTGTCCGTCCTCGTGCTGCAGCCCCTCGCCGTTCAGAGTGGTGCGGCCCGCCGTGGCGCCGAGGAGAAACCCTCGCGCGCGCTGGTCCCCCGCCGCCCACGCAAGGTCCCCGATGCGCTGCATGCCGAACATCGAATAAAAGATGTAGAACGGCACCATGACAAGGTTCGAATGGCTGTATGAAGTCGCCGCCGCGATCCAGGATGAAAACGCGCCGGCCTCGTTGATTCCCTCTTCGAGGATCTGCCCCGCCTTGTCTTCGCGGTAGTACATCACCTGTTCGCGGTCGACCGGCTCGTACTTCTGTCCTTCCGACGAATAGATCGCGAGCTGTCGGAACATCCCTTCCATGCCGAAAGTGCGCGCTTCGTCCGGAACGATCGGTACGATGTGCCTGCCGATGTTCTTGTCGCGCACGAGCGCCGTCAGCATGCGCACGAACGCCATGGTACTGGAGATCTCGCGGCCTTCCGAACCCTTCAACTGCTGATCGAAGGCCGAGAGAGCCGGCACCGCGGGAACGCTGTCCGCCTTGCGGCGGCGCTGAGGCAGGTAGCCGCCAAGCGCCTTCCTGCGCTCGTGCAGGTACACCATGATCGGATCATCATCCTTGGGCTTGTAGAGCGGTAAGTCCTCGAGTTTGTCGTCGGGGATCGGCACGTTGAAGCGGTCGCGCATCTCGCGGATGGTTGCGAGATCCATCTTCTTCAGCTGGTGGGTCGGATTCTTTGCCTGCCCCTGTTTGCCCAGGCCGTAACCCTTGATGGTCTTGGCGAGGATCACCGTGGGCTGGTCCTTGTGCTTCACCGCCGCCGCGTAGGCCGCATAGATCTTATGAGGGTCGTGCCCGCCTCGGTTCAGGCGCCAGATGTCCTCGTCGGTCATGCGCGATACCATCTCGAGCAGCTTCGGGTCCTTGCCGAAGAAGTGCTTGCGAACGAACGCGCCGTCGTTGGCCTT
>VBCT01000106.1 GCA_005882235.1 Betaproteobacteria bacterium | reverse complement strand
GCGATCTTGTTCGTGTTGTACTGCGTGAACCACACGTTCCCGTTGCGGTCGAGCGCCAGCCGGCGCGGGCCCGAGTAGCGCGTCGGCGGCGCATATTCCGTGATAGCGCCCGTCGCCGGATCGAGCCTGCCGATCTTGTCGCCGGTGAACTCGCAGAACCAGACTTGGTTGCGGGAGTCGACCACGATCCCGTAGGGCCGCGACTCCTTCGTCGGAATCGCGTACTCTTTGAAGCTCTCCGTCCGGGGGTCGAAACTGGCGATGCGGTTGCCGCGGATCTGCGTCATCCAGATCAGCCCGTCGCTCGCGAGGAACAAGGTGTGGGGACTCGAGCGCTCCTGCGGCAGCGGGGTGCGCTTCATCTCGCCGGTCCTGGAATCCAGGCGCCCAAGATGATTGCCGCGGCTCTCGCTCCACCAGACGAACCCCCTGTCGTCGGCGACGATCCCGTGCGAGCGCGCCACCTTGGCGGGAATCGGGAACTCCCTGAACCCGCCGGTCTTCGGATCGAGACCACCGATCTTTTCCCCGTAGCGCTCGACGAACCAGACGTGGCCCCGCGGGTCCACGGTGAGGTTGTGGGGGATCGCCGTGCGCGTGGGAATGTCGAACTGCGTGATGACGACGTCGGGTTCGCCGACCGTGTTGCGGTACGCGACGGCCTTGGGGACATTCAATCCGGGCGCCTTGTCGGGACCGAAATGCCGGGTGAGATACGCCGAGATCCGCTCCGCCTCCTCGCTTCTGGACGCCATCGCCTCCTCGTCCGAGATCGACTTGTAGTTCGGCGGGCCGATCTCCTCGATGCGCCCCATGTCGATGACGACCTTTTTCCAACCCAGCCGATCGAAGCGCCGGCTGACGAAGTTCACCGGGCCGTGGCAGTTCACGCAGCGATTGATGACGAGCTGCTTCACGCCGTCCCGGTCCTCGGGAAGCCGAGCGATCCAATCGGCCGGGGTGAGAATCGGCGAGGATCGCTTGAGCGCGAGGTCGAGCGAGATGTTTTTTCCAGGCGCGATCTCGATCTTCGCGTTGGCGCCCTCCGCGTGCCCTCCCGGTCCCGCGGATACTTCGCTCTGTCCGGGGAACAGCCCGGGCGCGCTGTAGCTTCCGCCACGCGAGAAGACCGTGACCGTGATTCCGCGCTCTACATTGCGAATTTTTATTGCCGCGCCGGTCACGGGCTTGCCGTTCTCGTCGCGAACCGCACCCCGGAGGCCGCCCATCTCGATCGCTTCCGCGGCCGAGGGGCTTTGCCAGGGCGAGATGAGCAACGGACCGAGAACGAACGCGACGACTTTGAGCATGGCATCCTCCGTGAAAGATGACGCGTGAACTGACTCAGCGTACCGCAGCCCCACCCGTGACGGGATGGCCGACCCCGAGCGGCGTGGCGTCGATGAGGACGAAGGCGACCCGCGCGGGCTCGGGTCCCCGATTGATCCAGGCGTGGTTCGTGCCGCGCTGAACAAGGACGTCGCCCGCCTTGAGCCTGATCGTCGTATCATCCATTTCCATTTCAATCTCCCCTGAGAGTACGATTACGTAATCGATCGTCTCGGTGCGGTGCATGGGTCCCGTCCTTCCCGGTGGAATATCGTTGACGGTGAAGCGCGTGCCGTTCGGCGGCGGCGGCGTTCCGAGTAGACGCGCGCCCATGTCCTCGGCGTTTTCCCCGATCGGGATGTCCGCTGGCGTGCGATCGGTGCACCAGATCAGCGTAGACTGTCCGCCGGACTTGGAGCGCCTCCGGTTCGCCGCCGGCGCGTCGATCAGGACGATCGCAGTGCTGTCCGGTCGATGCCCCGTAACGATCCTGCGGATCGGGGGAAAGGTCGGGTTCGCCATCGCTGGGTCTCCATCCTGGTCATGGCCCGAACGGAGTATCGCACCGTCATGCGTTGAAACCCCATCGAGTCACACACTGACTAGCGTTTAGCGCACGAGGGGAGAGTCATGAGGGAGTTGCGTGGATCTGACGCCCGCGGCGCGGAGGGTCCCTTGCAGGACAAGCGGTTTCGGCAGATGCTCGACGCCGCTCCAGATGCCATCGTCGTCGTCGACCAGCGGGGCAGAGTGGTGGCGCTGAATCGAGAGACCGAACGGCTCTTCGGGTGGACCGACGCGGAGCTGCTGGGCGAGCCGTCCCGTCGGCTGATTGCCCCGGCCTTCCAGAAGGTATACGACGCGCTGGGCGGCGGCGACTCGCCGACCCCCGCCCCGCGGAAGCGTGCCGCGGTCAGCACCTTCGCCCGACGGCGGGACGGGAGCGACTTTCCGGCGGAAGTCCACTGCAGCCCTCTCAGTACGGGCGAGAACGCCCTGTCTTTGGTGACGATCCGCGATCTCAGCGCGTTCCAGGGCGCCCAGGAGAACCCCTTCCAGCAGACGGAGCAAGCCTCCGTCATCTTGGCTTCGATGGGGGATGCCCTCATCACGACCGATGTCGCGGGAACGATCACGTATATGAACCCTACGGCGGAGCGGCTCACCGGCTGGCGCACCATCGAAGCGCAGGGACAGCACGTGGCCACCGTCCTTACGCTCGTTTCAGACGCGACGCGCGAGCCCATCGAGAGCATCCCGGAACGTTGCGTGCGCGAAGGGCGCGCGGTGGACTTGGACGAAGGCGCGCTCTTGGTGCGGCGCGACGGGACGGAATTCGCGATCGGAGATTCGGCGGCCCCTCTGCGCGACCGCGACGGAACCAGGACCGGGGTGGTGCTCGTCTTTCACGATGTGACCGAGAGGCGCCGGGTTGCCCTCAGCTTCCACCGGCAAGCCGCCCGCGACCTCCTTACAGGCCTGGTCGGCCGCAAGGGGTTCGAGGAGCGCCTGGCGCGGATACTGAAGAGAGCCGCGCCCGGTGCGACGGACCACGCTCTGTGTTACCTGGACTTGGACCGATTCAAGGTCGTGAACGATACCTGCGGTCGCGACGCGGGAGACGAGCTGCTCCGCAGGATGGGGAGTCTGATTTACGGTCTATTGAGCAGCGGCGACACGCTTGCGCGCCTCGGCGGCGACGAATTCGGCGTCCTGATGGAATGCCGTTCGTTGACCAAGGCGGAAGAAATCGCCGGCAGGCTCCGGCGCGCGATCGAAGACTTCCGCTACGTGTGGAAGGAGAAAAGCTTCTCCTTGGGCGTCAGCATCGGTCTCATCCCGGTCACCGCGGCGAGCGGAGGCGCGGCCGGCGTCCTGCGCGCCGCCGCCGCGGCGTGCTACGCCGCCAAGAGCGCGGGAGGCAACCGCGTCCATCTCGCCCTGCCAGAGGCGGCCCCTGGAGTCCGGCAGGAGGCGGAGAGCCGGCGGATCATGCGCCTCAGCCGAGCGGTGGACGAGGGCTACTTTCAGCTCTACGCTCAAGCGACCGTGCCCTTGGCAGCGGAACATCCGGCGCGTCCCCGGTGCGAGATTCTGCTGCGCTTGCGCGACGAGCGTGGCGGTGTGGAGGCCGCCGGCTCCTTTCTGCCGCGAGCGGAGCGCGATGGCCTCATGCCCGCAATCGACCGATGGGTCGTGCGCCAGACGGTCGCAGCCCTGGGTCGCCTGCATCGCGACCAGCCGGATCTCGAGCTGCCCCTGTGCTCGATCAACCTCAGCGTTTCGTCGCTGAACGACACCGACCTCGTCCCAGCCGTGCGGGAGTACTTGGCGCAGCATCGGCTTCCGCCGGCGGCTCTGTGCTTCGAGATCACCGAAGCCGCTGCGCTCGGGAACTTTGCCGAAATGGTGCGCCTCATTTCCGAGGTCCGGGCGATGGGTTGCTCGATCGGGCTGGACAACTTCGGCAACAGCATGGCCTCGCTCGCCCGCCTCAAGGCGCTCCCGGTCGATTACGTGAAGTTCGGCGGACACTACGTGCGGAGCGTGGCAGAAGACCCCGTGTACAGCGCGCTCGTACACGCAGTCAAGGAGATCGGTCGAATCACGGGCATCGTCACGATCGCCAAGGAGGTGGAGAGCGAAACCATTCTGCAGAAGCTGCAGGACCTGGGTGTGGGATACGCGCAAGGGCACGCCGTGGCCGCACCGGCGCCGCTGGTGGACGCGAAAGGAGAAGTGGCCCTGCCCCGTGTTCAACGATCGGCTGCGGCCGGACTTTCCGGATCGAATAAATAGGTCGGCCCGATTAAATTGGCGTGCGCCGCCATTCGTTTCGCGGCCTCGCCGCGTACCTACTTGGCCTCCTCGACGCGCGTCAGCGTCGCGGGTCCTTCGCCCACGATGATCAGCCAGGCTTCCTCGTCCTTGGCTCCGTCCCAATGCACCTGTTTGGCGAAATGCGTGACGAACGAGCCTGTGGGCATCGGCACCGTGAGGTTCGGATCGAACTTGTTGCCCGTGGCGACCCACCAGGTGCCTTTGATCACGGTGATGAAGCGGTCGTTCGGATGGAAG
>VBCT01000066.1 GCA_005882235.1 Betaproteobacteria bacterium | reverse complement strand
TCAAGGCGCCGTGGGAAGCGCAGGCCTTCGCGATGACGGTTTCGCTGCACATGCGCGGCGTCTTCGCCTGGCGCGAATGGGCCGACGCGCTCGCGGCCGAGCTCGCAGCCGCAACGGCGCCCGGCGAGCCGGACGATGGAACCCATTACTACGAGTACTGGCTCGCCGCGCTGGAGAAGCTCGTCGCCGGAAAGAAGCTCGTTCCGGGCCACGAGCTTGAGCGGCGCGTGGACGAATGGGACGCCGCCGCGCGCTCGACCCCGCACGGCAAGCCGATCGAGCTGCCGCGCCGCGGATAGGAAAACCGGGGACAGACCACGTTTTCTCCGAATGAAACCGGGGACACGCCACGTTCGCCGAAAACGTGGTCTGTCCCCGGTTCACCCAGCTCAGTCACAGCGGACGGTCATTCCCCCGTCGACGACGATCTCCGTTCCGGTGACGAAGCGCGCCTCGTCCGAGGCGAGGAACAGCGCCGCGTTCGCGGTGTCGCGCCCGTCGCCCTCGATCGCGAGCGGAATGCGCTTCTGGCGCTGCTTGAGCAACTCCTTGACGTCGCCCCCGGAGCGCTGCCGCGCAAGGCGCGCCTCCACCATGGGCGTGTGCAGTTGGCCGGGGACGACCGTGTTCACGCGTATCCCCCGCCCCGCGTACTGCACCGCGACGACGCGCGAGAGCTGGATCACGCCCGCCTTGGTCGCGGCGTAGCCTACCTGCGCGTTGCCGGTGAAGCGCAGGCCGGAGGTCGAGGCGATGTTGACGATCGCTCCGCCTCCCTGCCTCTCCATCACGGGCAAGACATACTTGCACCCGAGAAACACGCTCTTGAGATTGAAGTCGATCTGCGCGTCCCAGGTCTCCTCGGACATCTCGGCAGGACCGCCGGGAGCCGAGCCCCCGACATTGTTCACGAGCACGTCGACCCGTCCGAAGGCCTTGACGCATGCGTCGACCATCGCGGCGACGTCCGCGGCTCGGGTGACATCGCAGAGGTGCGTCGCGATCGTGCCCCCGGCTTTTTTCACCCGCTCCACGGTTTCGCGCAGCCGCTCGGCGTCGCGGTCCACGGCGAAGATCTTCGCGCCTTCCTCGGCGAAGCGCACCGCGGTCGCGCGGCCGTTTCCCCAACCCGGCCCCACCGAGCCCGCGCCGGTGACGATCGCTACCTTGCCGTCGAGACGCCGCGTCATCGCTTGAACCGGTAGAAGCGCCGCGGGTTGTCGACGAGAAGCGTCTGGCGCTGCTTGTCCGACGGCGCGATCTCGGCGAGCAGGTCGACCAGTACGCCGTCGTCGGGGACCGCGGCGAGGTTCGGGTGCGGCCAGTCGCTGCCCCAGAAGCAGCGGTCTCCGAATTCGGCGACGAGCGTGCGCGCGAAGGGAATCGCGTCCTCCCACGGCGGGGGCTTGCGCGAGATGCGCTCGCTGCCACTCACTTTTACCCGGAACCGGGAGTCGTGCATAAGATCGAGCAGGCGCCTGAATGCCGGCTGCTCGATGCCGAGCGACGCGTCGACGCGCCCCATGTGATCGATCACGACGGGAACCGCCGAGCGCTCGAACCAGGGAGCGAGCTCGTCGATGAGGGAGCCTTCGAAATGCACCTGCAGGTGCCAGCCGAGCTTCGCGAGGCGCGGCGTGAGCGCGATCGCCTCCTCGATTCCCGCGCCCTTGCCGAGATGGCTCATGAAATTGAAGCGTACCCCGCAGAACCCTTGAGAATCGAGGCGGCGCAGTTCGGCGTCGTCGACCGTCGGCGGCACGAGCGCGACGCCGCAGTAGTCGCCGCTTTTCGCAGCGATCGCATCGGCGACCACGCGGTTGTCGAAACCGTGGCAGGTGGACTGGACGATGACGCAGTGCTCGATGCCGAGCATCGCGTGCAAGGCGAAGAGTTTTTCCTTGGGCGCGTCGGCGGGCGTGAACGGCCGGTTCTCGGCGAACGGGAAGATCCTGTGCGGTCCGAACACGTGCACGTGCGTATCGGCGGCGCCAGAGGGCAGCCTGAGCTTCGGCCGGCTCGGCGAAAGGAGAAAAGACGGCCGGGGCTCCGCCATTTTGCTGCGCTAGTCTTCCTTGAAGCCGATCGCCTTGATGATCGCGCTCCAGCGCGCCTGCTCCTCGGCGAGGAAGACCGCGTACTCCTCCGGCGTCGAAGGCGCGGGGATCCCGCTCACCTTGGCGAACTGCTCGATGAGCGCGGGAGAGCGCAGCGCAGCCACCGACGCGCCGTGCACGCGCCTGAGCACGGCGGGTGGCGTAGCCGCCGGCGCCACCAGCCCGTACCAGTTGTCCGAAATCACATTCGGATAACCCAGCTCACCCGTCGTCGGCACTTGGGGCAGCGGCGGCGCCCGCTTCGCGCTCGTCACCGCGAGCGCCTTGAACTTGCCCGACTTGATGTGCGGCAGCACGACCGGCACATCGAAAATTCCCATCTGCACCTGGCCGCCCAGCAGGTCGCTCACCGCGGGCGCCGCGCCTTTGTAGGGTACGTGCAGCACGTCGATGCGCGCCTCGGCCTTGAGCAGCTCGCAGGCGAGATGCGTGATGCCGCCCGCGCCGGCGGAGCCGAAGTTGATCTTGCCGGGATTCGCTCTTGCGTAGGCGATCAGCTCGGCGAGACTCGCCACCGGGAGCGAGGGATTCACCACCACGACCTCGGGCACCTTGACCACCGTGGTGATGAGCGCGAGATCCCTGTTCGGGTTGAAGGGCATCTTGGTCAGCGCGTACGGCGCCATCGCGACCGAGCCCTGGTTGTTGAACCCGAGGGTGTAGCCGTCGGGCGAGGCCTTGGCGACCATGTCGATGCCGAGCACGCCGCCCACCCCGCTCTTGTTCTCGACGATGACGGTCTGGCCAAGGCCGGCGCTCAAGCCTTGAGCGAAGCTTCGTCCGAAAATATCCGCCGGACCTCCGGCCGGAAAACCCACGATCAAGCGCACGGGCTTGGACGGGTAGGATTGCGCAAGCGCCGTGCCGGGCAGCAGGCATTGGGCCGCAGCAAGCGCGAGTACGGCGATCGGAATCCTCATCGGGTGCTCTCCCAGGTCAACCCATCGGCTCTAGTTCGACGGAGACCGCGCAAGCATACAATAAGGCGGCTCGCGTATACGTCGTCGAGAGGCAGGTGACTCCATGAGCGCACAACAGACACGGAACCGGGGTGCAACCAAGGCGGGCGACGGCCGCTTTCTTTTCGACTTCGCCGAGCTCGCGCGGATGCCCGTAGGCGAGGGTTATTCGACCGCCGAAGGGCCGGTGGTCGAAGGCGAGCGCATGCAGGTCGGCTTGATCACCATCAAGCGCGGCACCCACTCCCGCCCGCATTCGCATCCGAACGAGCAATGGACCTACGTGCTGAAGGGCAGGGCGCGCGTCTCGGTGGGCGGCCAGCCGGAAACCGTCGCCTCACCCGGTATGCTGATCTACGCTCCCCCCAACGTCGTGCACTCGGTCGAAGCGCTTCCCGAGGAAGATCTGGTGTTCTTCACCGTGAAGGACCTCTCGCACGGCATCGTCGGCACGCCCGCGAGCTAGCGAAGGTTCCCTTTCAGCCGGCCCCGCGCAGGCGCACGTTGGTTTTCCTGCTTATGACGAAGTGGTGCGGATCCATTTTCTGCTCGGTCGCGGCGATGCGGTACTCCTCCTCGGGCTGCCGGCCGGGAGCCTTGACGGTACAGGATACGAGCTTGCCCTCGGCGTTGAGCTGCGAGAGCTCGAGCCCCATGCGTTGCGCGCCGACGCCGAGCTTCGCCGCCAGGGCCTTGATGCGCCAGGCGGTGGGGTTGGACGTCATGAAGGCGAGCACGCTCTCGCGCAGGGACAGGCTGGTCATGGCTCGATTCCCTACTTGTCCCACTTGGCCATATCGGCCAGCTCGACGTTGTAGCCTACGTTCTGCGGGCCCGCGGCTGCACTCGCCGCCTTCTCCACCTTGCGGAAGGTGTCGGCGAGCTGAAGGCTGAGCTTTGCGAGCTCTCTCGGATCGGGCTTGATCACCGCGGTGTTGTCAGCCCTGAGGAAAGCTCGGCCGACCAATTCGACATAGATCCGCGACGCCAAGTCCTGGATGCCGGCGTTCGCTGCGGGCTGCGTAG
>VBCT01000065.1 GCA_005882235.1 Betaproteobacteria bacterium | reverse complement strand
GGATGCTCGATCGCCAGCAGGCTTTCGGCTACACGCAGGAGGACGTCAAGTTCATCATGACCCCGATGGCGATGAACGGCGAGGAACCCGTCGGCTCGATGGGCAACGACTCGCCGCTTGCGGTGCTGTCGGACAAGAACAAAACGCTGTACCACTACTTCAAGCAGCTGTTCGCGCAGGTCACGAACCCCCCGATCGACCCGATCCGCGAGGAGCTGGTGACGTCTCTCGTGTCTTTCATCGGACCGAAGCCGAACTTGCTCGGCATCGACGAGATGAACCCGCCTCTTCGGCTCGAGGTGTCCCAGCCGGTGCTCGACTTCTTCGAAATGGAGAAAATCCGGCACATCGAGCGCTACACCAGCGGCAAGTTCCGCTCGTTCGAGCTGGACATCACCTATCCCCTGGCATGGGGCAAGGAGGCGGTCGAGGCACGCCTCGCGTCGCTTTGCGCACAGGCCGAGGATGCGGTGCGCGCGGGTTACTCGATCATCGTGATTTCCGACCGGCTCGTGGAGCGGGAACGCGTGGCCATCCCGGCGCTCCTGGCATTGTCGGCGATCCATCAGCACCTGGTGGCGAAGGGTCTGCGCACCAGCGCGGGTCTCGTCGTGGAAACGGGCTCCGTGCGCGAGGTACACCACTTTGCCCTGCTCGGAGGCTACGGCGCCGAGGCGGTGCATCCGTATCTCGCCCTCGAAACGCTGCTCGATCTTGCGGCGAAGAGCGAGCTCGGCCCGGACCTCGACGGCAAGAAGGCGATCAAGAATTTCGTGAGGGCGATCGGCAAGGGCCTGAAGAAGGTGATGTCCAAGATGGGGACATCGACCTACATGTCCTACACCGGCGCGCAGATCTTCGAGGCGGTAGGCCTCGCGAGGTCGCTCGTGGACAAGTATTTCACCGGCACCACCTCGTCGATCGAAGGGATCGGCGTGTTCGAAGTCGCCGAAGAGGCGATCCGCATACACAAGGCCGCCTTCGAGGACGCCGATCCGGTGCTGCAGACGATGCTGGATGCGGGGGGCGAGTACGCTTGGCGCGTGCGCGGCGAAGAGCATATGTGGACGCCCGACGCGATCGCGAAGCTGCAGCATTCGGCGCGGCAGAACTCCCCCCAGGCGTACAAGGAATACGCAGCGATCATTAACGACCAGTCGCGGCGCCACATGACCTTCCGCGGTCTGTTCGAATTCCGTGTCGATCGCGTGAAGGAGGTTCCGATCGAGGAGGTCGAGCCCGCAGCCGAGATAGTAAAGCGTTTTTCGACCGGCGCAATGTCGCACGGTTCGATCTCGGTCGAAGCGCACACCACCCTCGCGGTGGCGATGAACCGCATCGGCGGGAAGTCGAACACCGGCGAGGGCGGCGAGGACCGCAAGCGCTACGCGACGGTGAAGGCGGGCGAGACGCTGCGCTCGCGCCTCGGAGCGAACCGCGTCGCGCGCGACATCGAATTGCGCGAAGGCGACGTGCTCAAGTCCAAGATCAAGCAGGTCGCCTCGGGCCGTTTCGGGGTGACCGCCGAATATCTCTCAAGCGCCGAGCAGATCCAGATCAAGATCGCGCAAGGAGCCAAGCCCGGCGAGGGCGGGCAGCTGCCCGGGCGCAAGGTCTCCGATTACATCGCCGAGATTCGCTACTCGACTCCCGGAGTGGAGTTGATTTCGCCTCCCCCGCACCATGACATCTACTCGATCGAAGACTTGGCCCAGCTGATCCACGACTTGAAGAACGCGAATCCCTCCGCGTCCATCTCGGTGAAGCTCGTTTCGGAAGTGGGCGTCGGCACCGTGGCTGCGGGCGTGTCCAAAGCCAAGTCCGACCACGTCACCATTTCCGGGCACGACGGCGGCACGGGCGCCTCGCCCTGGTCGTCGATCAAGCACGCGGGCACGCCCTGGGAGCTGGGCCTGGCGGAGACGCAGCAGACGTTGGTGCTCAATCGCTTGCGCGGCCGGATCGCGGTCCAGGTGGACGGACAGATCAAGACCGGCCGCGACGTGGTGATCGGCGCTATCCTCGGCGCCGACGAATTCGGGTTCGCGACCGCGCCGCTCGTCGTGAGCGGTTGCATCCTGATGCGCAAGTGCCACCTGAACACCTGCCCGGTGGGCGTTGCGACCCAGGATCCCGTGCTCCGCAAGAAGTTTTCGGGCAAGCCGGAGTACGTTGTCAACTACTTCTTCCTCGTCGCCGAGGAGGCAAGAGAGTTGATGGCCCAGCTCGGCGTACGCAGGTTCAGCGAGCTGATCGGCCGCACCGACCTGCTCGACATGAAGAAAGGCATCGAGCACTGGAAGGCGAAAGGCCTCGACTTCTCGCGGATTTTCAAGATGCCGGACATGCCCGCGGACGTCGCACGCTACAACTCTGAGAAACAGAATCACGGACTCGAGAAGGCCCTAGACAACCGGCTGATCGAGCTTGCGCGACCGGCGCTCGAGCGCGGCGAGAAGGTTTCGATCGACATGCCGATCCGGAACGGCAACCGTACCGTCGGTACGATGCTCTCGCATGAGATCGCGCGGCGTTACGGGCACGAGGGGCTACCCGAGGGCACGATCCACGCCCGGTTTGCCGGGTCCGCGGGCCAGAGCTTCGGGGCGTTCCTCGCTAGAGGTGTGACCCTCGAACTGATCGGCGATACCAACGATTATTGCGGGAAGGGGCTCTCAGGCGGCCGCATCATCGTTTCGCCTTCGCCCAAGTTCCGTGGCGAGCCGACCGAAAACATCATCACGGGGAACGTCGTCCTTTACGGGGCGATCGCGGGTGAGGCGAACTTCCGCGGCGTGGCCGGCGAGCGTTTCGCCGTACGCAACTCGGGCGCCACCGCCGTCGTCGAAGGCGTCGGAGATCACGGCTGCGAATACATGACCGGCGGGACCGTCGCCGTCCTGGGCGTCACCGGACGCAACTTCGCCGCCGGAATGTCCGGCGGCATCGCCTATGTGCTCGACCTCCACGGCGAATTCGTGAAGCGTTGCAACACCGCGATGGTGGACCTAGAGCCTGTCCTTACCGAGTCCGAGCAGCAGGGCAAGCTCTCGCACGAGCTCTGGCACAAGGGTCAGGCAGACGAGGCGATCCTGAAAGACATGATCGAGCGGCACGCCAAGCTCACGAACAGCCGCCGCGCCAGGGAGATCCTCGAAAAATGGGCGGAGTACCGTACGCGTTTCGTGAAGATCTTCCCCAAGGAATACAGGCGCGCTCTCGGCGAGCTCTCCGCGGCGAAACGCAAGGCGGCAGCGTAGATGGGGAAAGTCACGGGATTTCTCGAGTTCCAGCGGCTCGAGGAAGCGCACCAGGAGCCCGAGGAGCGGAAAAAGCACTATCGGGAGTTCATCCTCCGCCTCACCGAAGCGGAGGCGAAGGTCCAGGGCGCGCGTTGCATGGACTGCGGCACGCCGTTTTGCATGTCGGGCTGCCCGGTCAACAACATCATTCCGGATTTCAACGATCTCGTCTACAAAGAGGACTGGCACCGCGCCATCGAGACGCTGCATTCCACCAACAATTTTCCCGAGTTCACCGGCCGCATCTGTCCGGCTCCGTGCGAGGAAGCGTGTGTGCTGCGAATCAATGACGACCCGGTCGGCATCAAGTCGGTCGAGCACGCGATCATCGACAAGGCGTTCGAGGAAGGCTGGGTAAGGCCACAGCCGCCCGAGCACAAAACGGGAAAGAAGGTCGCGGTGGTGGGCTCCGGTCCGGCGGGACTGGCTTGCGCCCAGCAACTCGCGCGCGCCGGGCACGACGTCACGATGTTCGAAAAAAACGACCGAATCGGTGGTCTTCTGCGCTACGGGATACCCGACTTCAAGATGGAGAAGGGGCTGATCGACCGCCGGGTCGACCAAATGAAGACTGAAGGCGTGATGTTCCGTACCGGTGTCTTTGTCGGCAAGTCTCGCCCCGGAAAGGGGGTCACGGACTGGGCGGCGGAAACGGTGGCGCCGGAGAAAGTCGTCGCCGAGTTCGATGCCGTGGTGCTTTCCGGCGGAGCCGAGCAGCCGCGCGACCTGCCGCTGCCCGGGCGCGAGCTCGACGGCGTGTATTTCGCGATGGAGTTCCTGCCGTTGCAAAACAGGCGCGTCGCCGGAGACAAGGGCGTGCGGGATCTCTGGGCGACCGACAAACATGTCGTCGTGATCGGCGGAGGCGACACGGGCTCGGACTGCGTCGGCACCTCGAACCGCCACGGCGCGAAATCGGTGACACAGTTCGAGCTGCTTCCCATGCCGCCTGATCCCGAATTGAATCCGGTTTGGCCCTACTGGCCAACGAGACTGCGCACTTCGTCCTCGCACGAAGAGGGCGTGAATCGCGACTGGTCGATCGCGACCAAGGAGTTCGTCGGCGAGAACGGGAAGGTCGAAGGGCTCAGGACGGTTCGCCTGGAATGGAAGGACGGCAAGATGAGCGAGGTTCCAGGGTCGGAGGCTAGGCTCCCCGCGGATCTTGTGCTCCTGGCGATGGGGTTCGTTTCGCCGGTTCCGGACGTGCTCGAGGCGTTCGGCGTCGCGAAGGACCCGCGCGGCAACGCCAAGGCGACGACCGACGGAAGAGGCAGCTACCTCACTTCGGTTCCCA
>VBCT01000064.1 GCA_005882235.1 Betaproteobacteria bacterium | reverse complement strand
AAGCTCGCGAAGACGCTGCTCGCGAAAAATCCCCAAGTCTACAAGTCGGTAAAGGAAGTCATGCACCACGTGCGCGGCATGGACGTCGAGCAGGCGACCGATTACCTCAAGGCGAAAGAGATGGAAATGCGTTTTCTCGACCGCGAGCAGGGACGCACGCAGGGAATGAAGCAGTTCCTCGACGACAAGGCGTATCGCCCGGGGCTCGAGACCTACAAGCGCGGCTGACGGCCGAGCGCGCATGTCGAGCCCGCTGAAAGGCGTCCGCGTTCTCGAGCTGGGGCAGTTCATCGCGGGCCCGTACGCGGGGCTGCAGCTCGCCGATCTCGGCGCCCGGGTCATCAAGGTCGAGCGGCCGCGGGGCGGGGACGCATTCCGCGAGTTCGGATTCAATACGAACGCCCCGGGTTACAGCCACAACTTCTGCGCATTCAACCGCAACAAGCTGAGCATCACCCTGGACCTCAATTCGCCGCGCGGACAGGAGGCGTTTCGCCGGATGGCGCGGGAGGCCGACGTGGTGCTGGAGAATTTCCGGCCGGGGGTGATGAAGCGCTTGGGCTTCGACCATGAAACGCTGCGCGCGGACAATCCCCGCCTCGTCTACTGCTCGATCGCCGGGTTCGCCGAGGACGGCCCGTACGGCGAGCGGCCTGCATACGATGCCGTGGGGCAGGCGCTCTCGGGCCTGATGAGCCTCTTCGTCGATCCGAAGGACCCGCGCACGCTGGGGCCGACGCTTTCCGATCAGGTGAGCGGCATGCAGGCCTGCATGGCTGTTCTCGCTGCGCTCTACGAGCGCGAGCGCACGGGAAGGGGCGCGCGCGTCGAGGTCACCATGGTCGAGGCGAGCATGGCGCTGATCCCGGACGCTTTCACCGCCTACACGCACGCGGGACAGGTGATGCAGCCCGAATCGCGCGCCGCGGTCTCGCTTTCGTTCGCCTTCGCCTGCGCGGACGGAAGGATCCTCGCCATCCACGTCTCCTCGATGGAGAAATTCTGGCGCGCGCTGCTCCAAGCGATCGGGCGCCCGGATATCGGCGAGGACCCGCGCTTTCGCGATCGAATGGGGCGCATCGAGAACTATGAAGCGCTGGTGCAGGTGCTCAGGCCCGTGTTCGGAGCGAAGCCGCGCGAGGTCTGGGCGGAGCGCCTCGCCGCGCACGACGTGCCGGCCGCCGTCGTGCATTCCATCCCCGAAGCGATGGAAGACCCGGAAGTAAAACACCTCGGCGTGTTCCACGAGCTTTCGCACCCGAGTTACGGGAAACTGACCGCGATGCACCGCGCAGCGCGAATCGGCGGGAAGCGCGAGTCGGAGCCGCTTCCGCCTCCGGCGCTCGGCGAGCACACCGAGCAGGTCCTGCTGGAATTCGGCTTCGCCGCTTCGGAGATCTCCGGGCTGCGCGCGGCCGGCGCGATCTGAGAGGAGCGATCATGGACTTCAGCCTCACCGAGGAGCAGCGCCTGCCCGGCACGGGCGGAATGGGCCTAAGCGCACCGTTCCGGCGCGTGGCACTAATTCACGTCATTTTTGCGAGCGGACGCCGCCGTCGAAAGAAGCCGCCCTATAATGGCGTACCCGCAGAAAACCGCGGCATCGCCCGAAACCAACCACAGGGGGAACCATGGGTCTTCGGCTGAAGTTCAACTTGGCGCTGCTGTTCGTATTCGTACTGGGGTTCGCTGGCTCCGGTTATCTTTCCTACAACCTGCTGCACAAGAACGCGCGCGAGGAAGTCCTGCGCAACGCGGGCGTGATGATGGAGGCGGCCTTGTCGATGCGCCAGTACACGGTGAGCCAGGTGCGCGACAAGCTGGCGCAGAAGGAGGGCGAGTTCCTGCCGCAGACGGTGCCCGCGTTTGCCGCCACCGAGATGATGAACCAGCTGCGCAAGAAGTATCCCGACTACGCATACAAGGAAGCGGCGCTCAACCCGACCAACCCGCGCGACCGCGCCGTGGGTTGGGAAGCGGACGTCGTCAACCAGTTCCGCAAGGAAGTCCGCCCCGAGATCTCGGGAACCCGGGTCTCGGAGTCGGGCCTTTCGCTGTACCTCGCCCGGCCGTTCCAGATCAAGGATCAGGCCTGTCTCTCCTGCCACACGACGCCCGAGTTGGCGCCCGTGGCGATGGTCACGCGCTACGGGCGGGACAACGGCTTCGGCTGGCAGCTGAACGAGGTCATCGGCGCCCAGCTGGTCTCGGTGCCGATGTCCCTTCCGGTCCAGAACGCGAACCGCGCCTTCTACACGTTCATGGCTTCGCTCGGCGGTGTCTTCGTCGCGCTGTTCCTGATCCTGAACCTGATGCTCTATGTGCTCATCGTGCGGCCGGTCAGGAGAGTCTCCGCCGCGGCCGACCGGCTGAGCATCGGCCGGACGAGCAGCGCCGACAAACAGATCCCGGAACTGCCCGAGTCGGGCAAGGACGAACTGGGGGTGCTGGCGCGGTCCTTCAACCGCATGCGCCGCAACCTGGAAGATACGATCAGGGCGATGGACAAGAGATAGCTTCGCCCGGGACCGCCGGGACTAGAACTTGATCTGCAGGCCGATGAAGCCGCCTTTGTCCACGTTCAGCTTGACGTTGTTGTCGAGCTCGGCCTGCATCTGGCGGTAGCCGATGTACACGAAGCTGTTCCTGATCACTTCGACCTCCGCGCGCACGCCGATGTCGAAGAACCGCTGGCCGTCCATCAGTGTCACGACGTGGGGCGCGTAGAAGGCATAAGCTCCGAGAGCGAACGACCCGTTGCCGGGGAACCAGCGCAACTGGCCGCCGAGCGCGAGCGCGACGAGGTCCCCGTTGCCTACGGTCACGGAATAGACCTTGCCGCCGAGCCCGCCTTCGACCCGCGAATTACCGAAGGCGGAATCGCCCGTCGCAAGCAGGCCCACGTTCAGGGCGCGGTCCTTGGTGTCCCGGTTGTACAAACCCCCGAAGGTCCAGTCCGCGGCGCCTGCATTCGCGTAGAACTTGCCCTCGATCGTGTCGTTCGAAAGATTGACGTCCACGGAACCCGCAGCGGCCGAAAAACTCGCCGCCGCGAGCAAGACAAACACAAAAAGACGCAAACGCATAGGGCTCCTCTTAGAGTGAAGTTCCAAGACGATCGCGGCCAGATTATCCCATCATTCGTTCCCGCGTCACGACAATAGTTCCCGGGCGCAGCGGGTGCTACGTGCTTGCGACCGTCACTGCTTCGATGAACGCGAGGCACAGGCGGTTGAATTCGGCCGGTTCCTCCTGGTTCACCGCGTGGCCCGTCTTTGGAACGACGACCAGGCGCGCGTCGGGCAGCACGCGCGCGAGAAACTCGCTCGGCTTGCGGCAGCCCGCGTCCTCGTCTCCCACGACGACGAGCGTCCGCACGCGCAGCGTCGCCAGCCGCTTCTCGTGCGCGTAGAGCGGCGGCCGGCATGCCTGCACTCCGCGCAGGGTGTTGGCGTGGCCGACCGGCGACATCCTGGAAAGCTCCTCGAGCGAGCGGCGGAACTCGGCCGGATTCTTCTCCATCAACCGGACGCGGTTGGGGTTCCGACTCGTCTGCTCGGCGAACGCCCGCATCCCGCCCGATTCGATCTGCTTTGCGTTCGTCTCCGCTCCCTGGCGAAAAAGCGGCGGATCGTCCGAACCGCTGCCGATGCCGACGAGCGTCGCCGAGAGCACGCGCCCCGGCTCCTTGAGCGCGAACTGCAAGGCCGCGGCCGCCCCCATCGACACGCCGACGAGATGCGCCCGCTGGATGGCCAGCCCGTCCAGCACCGCGCCGATGTCGGCGACCGCGTGGTACTGCGAATAGGAGCCGACGGAAGCGGGCACCTCCGAGGGAGGATAACCGCGTGCGTTGAAGACCACGCAACGATGCCGGGCGCGAAAAACCTCGACCTGCATGTCGAAGCTGCGGCAGGAACCGCCGAACTCGTGCACGAACAGGACCGCCGGACCCCCGCCGCGCTCCTCGCAGTGGAGTTTCACGCCGTCTACCGAAGCAAGAGAGCTCACCCCGCGTGGAGCGCGTAAGTCTTCACGGCCGGTTCCCATTCGCAGCTCTTGCGCCGATCAGGTCGGAGATTTGCTCCGCCTCACTTCCGATCCCTGCCCTGCGACACGTCCATGATC
>VBCT01000063.1 GCA_005882235.1 Betaproteobacteria bacterium | reverse complement strand
GGTGGATCGAGTCGCCAAATCGATCGCTTGGTGGGACGACCGCAGGGAGCTCGTCACCCGCCTGCGCGATGCGGGCTTCGATCCCGAGAGCCCGGTCATGCGGCGCCTCGTCGGGCTTGCCTCCGCCCTGCTCGGTTTTCCGCGCCATCTGTCGCAGCATGTCGGCGGTTTCGTCATATCGCGAGGGGCCCTCGCGCGCCTGGTACCGATCGAAAATGCAGCGATGCCCGAGCGCAGCGTCATCCAATGGGACAAGGATGACCTGGAGAACCTGGGCCTGCTCAAAGTCGATGTGCTGGCGCTCGGCATGCTCTCCGCCATCCGGCGCGCGCTGGACTTCGTCAACGAGCTGCGCTCAAGCACGATCACCATGGACAGCCTGCTGCGCGAGGAAGACCCGGCGGTCTACGAGATGATGCGGCACGCCGACACCATCGGCGTGTTCCAGATCGAGTCGCGCGCCCAGATGTCGATGCTGCCGCGGCTGAAACCGGAGCATTTCTACGACCTCGTGATCGAGATCGCGATCGTGCGGCCAGGGCCGATCCAGGGCGACATGGTGCACCCTTATCTGCGGCGGCGCGCCGGCACGGAACCGATCGACTATCCGAACGAAGCGGTGAGAAAAGTTCTCGAGCGCACCTGCGGAGTGCCGATTTTCCAGGAGCAGGTGATGCAGCTCGCGGTGGTAGCGGCAGGCTTCACCCCGGGCGAAGCGGATCAATTGCGCCGCGCGATGGCCGCCTGGCGCCGCAAGGGAGGGCTGGAGCCTTTCCACAAAAAACTCATGGATGGCATGAGGAAGAACGGCATCTCAGCGGAATTCGCCGAGCGCATCTACCGGCAGATCCTCGGTTTCGGCGAATACGGTTTTCCCGAATCACACTCGGTGAGTTTCGCGCTGCTCGCCTACGTTTCCGCCTGGCTCAAGCGCCACGAGCCGGCGGCCTTTCTCGCTGCGCTCTTGAACAGCCAGCCGATGGGCTTCTACACGCCTTCGCAGCTCGTGCAGGACGCGCGCCGGCATGGCGTCGAGGTGCGGCCGGTGGACGCGCTAGCCAGCGAATGGGATTGCACTCTGGAAGCCGGCACCGGTGCCCACCCCGCAGTCCGGCTCGGTTTTCTGCTCGCGCAAGGTCTGTCGCAACCGGGCGCCGAGCGCATCGTCGCCGCGCGGCGGGACCGATTGTTCGACAGCGTAGAAGATCTCGCCCGTCGCGCCGAATTGAACCGGCACGACCTGAAGTGCCTTGCCGCTGCAGGAGCGTTCGAGGCGCTCTCCGGCCATCGCCGCCACGCCTACTGGCAGGTGGCCGGAATCGAAACCGACGCGCACATACTGCGCGATGCGCCGGTTGCGGAAACTCCGGCGATTTTGACGCCTCCAACCGAGGGAGAGAACCTCGTGGCCGACTACGCGAGCACCGGTCTCACTCTAGGGCGCCATCCGCTTGCGCTGCTGCGGGCGCGCCTGTCGCGCATGCGCTTTAGCGCCGCAGAGAAAATCCGCCTGTTGCCAAGCGGCAGCAGGGTCCGGGCGGCGGGTATCGTCACCGGTCGCCAGCGCCCGAGCACCGCCTCGGGAACGGTATTTGTAACGCTCGAGGACGAGACCGGCTATGTTAATGTCATCGTCTGGCCGAATCTCACCGAGCGCCAGCGGCGCGAGCTGCTCGGCGCGCGCCTGATGGGCGTCGAAGGGGTGCTTGAACGCGAGGGTGAAGTGATGCATCTTGTAGCCAGGCGGCTCTCCGACCACAGCGCCCTGCTGGGCAGCTTGATCACGCCATCACGGGATTTTCACTGAATGTACGCGGACACGCTCAAATTGATCGTCACCGGCGACCGGCGGCATCCTTCGCCGCGGCTGCCCGAGCGCCTGAACGGCCTGTTCCGCTCGCTGGGCGATGCGAGCGGCGGACGCGCCGAGCGCATCGAGGACGAGATCTGGAGGCTGTGGATGGCCTACCGGGATTCCGCGGCGGCGTTCGACCTGGAACGGGCGACGCGCGCTCTCACGGCACTCGATTTTCCCGCGGCCGAGGGCATCCTCGCGAGGCTCGTCGCCACTCACCCGGATTTCGCCGAAGCCTGGAACAAGCGTGCGACGCTCTATTACATGCAGAGCCGGGACGAGGAAAGCGTGGCCAGCATCCACCGCACCCTGGAGCTCGAGCCGCGCCACTACGGCGCGATCTGCGGTTTCGCGCAGATCTGCCTCTCGCTCGGAGACGCCGACAGCGCGGTCTTCGCCTTCGACGCGGCGCTGCGCGTCAACCCTCACTTGGAGAGCGTGCGCGAAACGATCGACAAGCTGCTCCGCACCCGCCCCGCCGCCGCCGCGCTTCACTGAGAACGGGGCTGGGCGATTCAGTTCGCGCGATACATGTAATCGCGGGTGAGCGGCAGCGGATTGGACGCTGCGCCTTCCTTGCGGGCGAGCACCTGGTAGACGTTCATCCACTCGTTTTCGAAGCCGTGCGCGCAGCCGGCGAGATAGATCTGCCAGATGCGGTAGCGCTTGTCCCCTGCAGCCGCGATCGCCTGCTCCCGGTTTTGTTCCAGGCGCCTGGCCCACTCGAGGCAAGTACGCGCGTAGTGACGCCGCAGCGACTCGGCGTCCGCGACCTCGAGCCCCGCGCCCGCCATCTCGTGAAGCACGAGGGAAAGATGCGGAAGCTCCCCGTGAGGGAACACGTAGCGGTTGATGAATTCCCCCGCACCCAGCCCCACCCAGCGGTTGTCGGGATCGCTTGCCGTGATGCCGTGATTCATGACGAGCCCGCCCTCGGCGAGCAGCGACCGGACCTTCGCGAAATAGGCCTTGAGATGGCGCAGGCCCACATGCTCGAACATGCCGACGCTCGCGATCTTGTCGAAAACGCCCTCGCCCGGGATGTCGCGATAGTCCTGCAGGCGCACCTCGCAGCGGCCCTCGAGCCCCTCTTCCCGAATCCGCCGCAAGGCGAATTCGTACTGGTTCCGGCTGAGGGTGACGCCCGTCGCCCGGGCGCCGTATTTCTTGGCCGCGCGCAGCACGAGCGCACCCCAGCCGCAGCCGATGTCCAGAAACCGCTCGCCCGGCTTGAGCATGAGCTTGTTGAGGATGTGATCGAGCTTTTGTTCCTGGGCGAGCTCCAGGGAATCGGTCCCGCTGCGGAAATAGGCGCAGGAATACACCATATTCCGATCCAGCCACAGCGAGTAGAAATCGTTCGAGACGTCGTAGTGGTACTGGATGGCTTCGCGATCGCGCTTGCGGCTGTGGCGCCAAACACGCCGCAATCCCTTGCTCCCGTGGGAAGCGGCGCCTCGAGCGAAGCTTTCGGCGACGCGGAACACCTCCAGGATCGGCCCTTCGACTCGCAGGTAACCTTCCACGTAGGCCTGGCCGAGCTTCATGAGGTCGGGGGACACGAGGAAGCGAAGCGCCGAGGGGCTCGGCACGCCGATCTTTACCTTGGGCTCGCTGGCGAGGTCGAAGGCGCGGCCGTTCCACAACTCGAGGCGCAGCGGGATGGTTGCGGACCGCTTGAGTTTCGCGATCAGCCGTTCAAGGCGATGTTCGAGGAACACGTCGTTTCACCGGAAGGGAGAACATCATAGCATCGCGCCGGAGGGGTTCGTATACCATTGCGCAGGCGGCTACACCCTGCAGGAGGACGGCATGAGTCGTTTCGCGGTACTGGCATTCGCCGCTCTGTTTTCGCTCGCTTTGTGGGCGCAGTACCCCGTGCGGCCGATCAGGCTGATCGTGCCGATCCCGCCGGGAGGCGCCCCCGATATTTCGGCGCGAGTCGTCGGCCAGCGGCTCTCCGAGCTGGTCGGCCAGCCGGTGGTCGTGGAAAACCGCCCGGGCTCGAACGGCAATATCGCGATGGATCTCGTCGCAAAGTCCCTGCCCGACGGTTACACGCTCGCGCTGCTCGCCGACAGCATGATCGCGATCAACCCGCACTTGTACAAGGAGATGCAGACCGATCCCCTCAAGGACCTCGCGCCCGTCGCCTCGGTCGTTTCGAACCAATGGGTGCTGTCGGTCAACCCTTCCGTGCCGGTCAAGAGTTTCAGGGAATTCGTCGAGTACGCGCGCCAAGCCCGGCCGCCGCTCGCGTATGCCTCCGGCGGCAACGGCAGCATCCACCAGCTCGCGATGGAGATGCTCAAGCAGCGCGCGGGCATCGACCTCATACACGTGCCTTACAAGGGAGGCGCTCCTGCCGCAACGGCAACCGTCGCAGGCGAGGTGGCGGCGATGTTTTCCGGCACCTCGAGCGCTCCTCAGATCAAGGCGGGCAGGCTGCGTGCCCTTGCGGTGACGGGCTCGCAGCGCTCGGCGCTCTTTCCCGATCTTCCGACCATTTCGGAGTTCTACCCCGGCTACGAGGTCACGATCTGGCTCGGCTTGTTCGCGGCCGCCGGAACGCCGGTGGCGGTGCTCGCCAAGCTACACGCCGAGGTCAACAAGGCGCTCGCCGAGCCCGAGACGAGGAGCAAGCTCGCCGCCGCGGGAGGGCTGGAGGCCTACATCACCACGGCTACCGAGTTCGCGGCCCTGATCCGGCGCGACTACGAGAAGTACGGAAAGCTGGTGAGGGACGTCGGCGTCAAGCTGGAATAGCGGCAAACCCGGGGGGGACGTTTGGAGGCTTTCTTCGCATCGCTGGTCAGCGTCGCATTTCACGGCGCCGCCCTGGGCATGATCCTGTACGTGATCTCGGTTGGCCTGTCGGTCACCATGGGCCTGATGGGCTTCGCCAACCTCGCGCATGGAGT
>VBCT01000062.1 GCA_005882235.1 Betaproteobacteria bacterium | reverse complement strand
GCGAGCGCGTCGGGAATACCTTGGAAAGCACCGCGACGCTCAAGCCCGTCTCCGCCAGCTGCAGCGAAGCGCGCAGGCCGGCGCCGCCCGCGCCCACCACGACCGCGTCGAAGCTGCGCCTTGCGACGGCCACTCTAGATTCTCCAGAGGATCTGCATCGCCCAGCCGCCGCAGCCGACGAGCCATAGGATCGTCGCGACCTGCAGCGTGAGGCGCACGCCGGTGTGTTTGATGTAATCCATCCAGACATTGCGCATGCCGATCCAGGCGTGGATCAGCACACTCGCGACGAGTAGGAAGGTCGCGAAGCGCATCCATCCCTGGGCGAACAAGGCCTTCCACCCCGCGTAACTCATCGGGCGGGGCCAGACAACGAGGAAGATCACCGTGTAGCCGATCATCAGCAGCGCGGTGACGCGCTGCGCGAGCCAGTCCTTCAAACCATAGTGCGCACCGACGATGATGCGGTTCACCATATCCGCACCGCGATCGAGGCAGTCAGCGCGAGGCTGGCGATGAACACCGCAAAAGCGCTGCGCCTGGCCGTGTGCAGGCTCGTGCCGACGTCTACGTCGAGGAACAGGTGCCGGATCCCCGCGCACATGTGATGCAGGAGCGCCCAGATCGACGCGATCACCAGGAGCTTGGCGATCGGAGCGCGCAGGAGTCCGGCCGCCTGCGCGTAGCCGCTTTCGGAAGCGAGACTCAGGTCAAGCAGGTACAGAAAGGCGATGAGCCCGAGGAAAAGCACCACACCGCTGACGCGGTGGAAAATCGAAACCAGACCCGGGACAGGGAGATTGAGAGGACTGAGGTTATACCAGAGGGGACGCTTTTTTTTCGCCGTCAGATCAGGCATGTAAAGCAATCCTTCCGCAACGCTTGGGCTGATTTGGAATCTTGACGGGAGTCAAGATTATAGCAGGCTTCGACTCGCGCCTGTGCTGCGCAAAAGCGCCAGGCCGGATATATTCGCGCTTCTCCAGGGAGAGTCTCACCATGTCCAACAAACCCATTCGTGTCGCAGTGACGGGCGCCGCCGGCCAGATCGGCTACAGCCTGCTTTTCCGCATCGCGAGCGGCGAAATGCTCGGGAAGAACCAGCCGGTGATCCTGCAGATGCTCGAGATTCCCGACGAGAAAGCTCAAAAAGCGCTGAAGGGCGTGATGATGGAGCTCGATGACTGCGCCTTTCCGCTCTTGCACGGCATGGTCCCCACCGCCGACCCGATGGTCGCGTTCGAGGACGTCGAAATCGCGCTCCTCGTCGGCGCGCGTCCGCGCGGCCCGGGCATGGAGCGCAGGGACCTGCTCGAGGCGAACGGCAGGATCTTCGCGCCGCAGGGCAAGGCGCTCGCCGCCGTCGCGAGCCGCAAGGTCAAGGTGCTGGTGGTCGGCAACCCGGCCAACACCAACTGCCTTATCGCCATGAAGAATGCGACTGGCCTCAAGGCCACGCAGTTCACCGCGATGATGCGCCTGGACCACAATCGCGCCGTCGCCCAGATCGCGCAGAAAATCGGCAAGCCCCTGGGCTCGATCCGCAAGGTCACGATCTGGGGAAACCACTCGGCGACCCAGTACCCCGACGTATTCCAGGCGGAGTGCGGCGGAAAGAAAGTCTGGCCGATGATCAACGACCCCGAGTGGCTCGAAACGGAATTCATCCCGACGGTGCAGAAGCGCGGCGCCGCGATCATCGAGGCCCGCGGGCTGTCCTCCGCCGCGAGCGCGGCGAACGCCGCCATGGACCACGTGCGCGACTGGATCCAGGGCACGCGTCCCGGCAACTGGGTCAGCATGGGCGTTCCTTCGGACGGGAGCTACGGGATTCCGGAAGGCGTGGTCTACGGCTATCCGGTGACTTGCGCAGGCGGCAGGTACAAGATCGTCAAAGGCATACAGCCGAGCGAATTCAGCCGCTCCAGAATGGACGCGACCCTGAAGGAACTGCACGAAGAGCGCGACAGCATCGGGCCTTTGCTCGGCTAGGAAAAATCGACCCTGGTCTGCGGATCCGACTCGCCGCCGCCCGCGGCGAGCTAAAATGAGCCCATGTCAGCCGGAGCCCGGTTCCGCGCCGCGATGAAAGCGGAGAAGCCGCTGCAATGCGTGGGTGCGATCAACGCCTACCACGCGCGGCTCGCCGAGCGCACCGGCTACAAGGCCGTCTATCTGTCCGGCGGAGGAGTCGCCGCCGGCTCTCTCGGGCTCCCCGATCTGGGCATCAGCAATCTCGAGGACGTGCTGACCGACGTGCGCCGCATCACGGACGCTTGCCCACTGCCGCTGCTGGTCGACGTCGATACCGGTTTCGGCGCGAGCGCCTTCAACATCGCGCGCACCGTCAAGTCGCTGATCAAGTCGGGCGCCGCGGCGATGCACATCGAAGACCAGGTCGGCGCCAAGCGCTGCGGGCACCGGCCGGGAAAAGAGCTCGTGTCGAAGGAGGAAATGGCCGACCGGATCAAGGCGGCGGTGGATGCCAAGACCGATCCGGATTTCATCGTGATGGCGCGCACCGACGCCCTGGCGGTGGAAGGCCTGGAGCGCGCCATCGAGCGTACGCTCGCCTGCGTGGACGCCGGCGCCGACGCCGTATTTCCCGAGGCTATACCTGAGCTTTCCATGTACCGCAGGTTCGCCGAGGCGGTGAAAGTGCCGGTGCTCGCCAACATCACCGAGTTCGGCGCGACGCCGCTCTTCACGCTCGATGAGCTGCGCTCGGCTCAGGTAGCGATCGCTCTGTATCCTCTCTCGGCGTTCCGCGCCATGAACGCGGCCGCGCTCAAGGTCTACAATGCGATCCGCAAGGAAGGGTCGCAGAAGAGCGTCGTCGAGCTGATGCAGACGCGTGCCGATCTCTACGAAACCCTCGACTATCTCGCCTACGAGCGCAAGCTCGACGAATTGTTCGCCAAAGAGAAGGCGAAATGAGCGAAGCTGCTGCAGCCGCACCGAAGCCCAAGAAGTCGGTCGCGCTCTCCGGGGTCCCGGCCGGAAACACGGCGCTGTGCACGGTAGGCCGCAGCGGCAATGATCTGCATTACCGCGGTTACGACATCCTCGATTTCGCCGATGAGGCCGAGTTCGAGGAAGTCGCCCACCTGCTCGTTCACGAGAAGCTGCCGACTGCCGCGGAGCTCGCGGCATACAAGTCAAAGCTCAAGGGGCTGCGCGGGCTGCCGGCAGCGGTCAGGTCCGCGCTCGAGGCCGTGCCGGCATCGGCGCACCCAATGGACGTGATGCGCACCGGGGTGTCGGCGCTCGGCACCGTGGAGCCTGAAGAGGACGATCACCCTTTGGCCCGGGCAAAAGACATCGCCGACCGGCTGATGGCGTCGCTCGGCTCGATGCTGCTCTACTGGCACCACTTCAGCCGCGGGCGCAAGCGCATCGAGGTCGAGACCGATGACGATTCGATCGGGGGGCACCTCCTGCACCTGCTGCACGGCAAGCGGCCCTCCGCCGATTGGGTGCGCGAGATGCATACCTCGCTCATCCTCTACGCGGAGCACGAGTTCAACGCCTCGACCTTCACATGCCGCGTCATCGCCGGCACCGGATCGGACATCTACTCGGCGGTCTGCGGGGGAATCGGCGCGCTGCGCGGCCCCAAGCACGGCGGCGCGAACGAGTTCGCTTTCGAAGTCTTGTCGCGCTACAAGGGTCCCGGCGAGGCCGAGGCCGACATCATGCGAAGGCTGCGCGACAAGGAGATCGTCATCGGCTTCGGTCACCCCGTCTACACAACGGGCGATCCGCGCAACAAGGTGATCAAGGAAGTCGCGCGGCGCCTCTCGAAGGCCGGCGGGGACACGAAGCTCTTCGACATCGCCGAACGGATCGAGCAGGTGATGTGGCGGGAAAAGAAGATGTTCGCCAATCTGGACTGGTATAGTGCGGTCTCCTATCACATGATGGGCGTGCCCACCGCGATGTTCACCCCGGTTTTCGTGATATCGCGCACATCGGGCTGGTCGGCGCACATCATCGAGCAGCGAATCGACGGTAAAATCATCCGCCCGGGCGCCATTTACACCGGCCCCGAAGACCGGCGATGGGTGCCCCTCAAGGAGCGCCGGTGATACTGAGATGAAGGAGCAAACTGTCATGAAGCTATCGAGGCTCGCGTTCCTCGCCGCGCTCGCCGGCCCATGCGCTGCGGCCGCTTCACCGGCCGGGGACATCGTCGGCACCTGGGAATGCCGGCTGCCCGGGATCGAATACCGCAACAAGCCCCCCATCCTCTATGTCGCCGACACGGGCGAGTCGCAGGTTACGATCGAAGTGGACGGGTTTGCGCGTGAAATCTACGGACGCTCGGAAATCGCCGCCGACCAGGGCGGCTGGTGGAAGGTCAAGCCGGCGCAGGGTCAGGAATTCATGATCCGTCCCGACGGCAGCGCAAAGCAGCGCACGCCCGCGATGGGGCTGCGTTTCGCGGATTCGAAAAGCGACTATCGCTGCCTGCGGCTTCCGCCTACGGGCGTTCCGAGCGTCGTGATACCGCTCGCACCGCCTGCCGGCGAGCAAGGCGCTCCGCCAACCATCGACCTGGGCGCACCGCCCGAGCCCACACCGAGCGAAGGGGACGCGCTCAAAAAAGAGTAGTGATGTCAGCGCCCGTTTCCAATGTCCGGCCCAGGCCGGACAAGGTCCTCGTCGACATCGCCGATTACGTCAGCAAGCACGAGATAGGGAGCGCGGAAGCCTACGACACCGCGCGGCTGTGCCTGATGGACACGCTCGGCTGCGGCCTGGAGGCGCTCGAGTATCCCGCGTGCACCAAGCTGCTAGGTCCTATTGTTCCGGGCACTTCGATTCAGAATGGAGCGCGGGTCCCCGGCACGCAATTCCAGCTCGACCCGGTGCAGGCGGCCTTCAACATCGGGGCGATGATCCGGACTTCAACGACACCTGGCTCGCTGCGGAGTGGGGCCACCCTTCCGACAATCTCGGCGCAATTCTCGCCACGGCCGATTGGCTTTCGCGCAACGGCACTCCGCTCGTCGTGCGCGACGTGCTCACCGCGATGATCAAGGCGCACGAGATCCAGGGCGTGATCGCGCTCCAGAACAGCTTCAACCGCGTCGGTCTCGATCACGTGGTCTTGGTGAAGGTCGCGTCGACGGCGGTGGTTGCGCAGATGCTCGGCCTCTCCCGCGAGGGAATCATCAACGCCGTCTCCCACGCCTGGGTGGACGGCCACAGCCTGAGGACTTACCGCCACGCCCCCAACACCGGCTCGCGCAAGTCCTGGGCCGCGGGCGACGCGACATCGCGCGCCGTGCGCCTCGCCCTGATCGCCAAGACCGGGGAGATGGGCTACCCGTCGGTGCTCACCGCCAAGACCTGGGGCTTCTACGACGTGCTCTTTCGCG
>VBCT01000152.1 GCA_005882235.1 Betaproteobacteria bacterium | reverse complement strand
TCGCGATACCACTCGGTCCGCGCAATCTCGATGCCGTTCAGGCGCCCTGCGCTCATGATCTTGATCCCTTGAGCGCCCAGGCGCATGGCGTTTTGCATGGCGCGCTTCATGGCGCGGCGGAACATGATCCGCTTTTCCAGCTGCTGCGCAATCGAATCCGCTATGAGCTGCGCATCGACCTCGGGCTTGCGGATTTCCTCGATGTTCACGTGGACCATCTGCACGCCGAGGAGCTTGCGCAGATCGGCCTTGAGCATTTCGATGTCCTCGCCCTTCTTGCCGATCACGACGCCGGGACGCGCACTATGGATGGTGATCCGGGCGTCCTTGGCCGGCCGCTCGATCATCACCTTGCCGACCGAAGCGTGGGAAAGCCGTTTCTTCAGATAGTCGCGGACCTTCAGGTCCTCGTTCAGCATCGTGGCGAAGTTCTTGCTGTTGGCGTACCAGCGCGAAGACCAGTTCTTGTTGACGCTGAGCCTGAAGCCGATCGGATGAATTTTCTGTCCCATGGGTGTCCTATCTCTTTGCCGGCTTGGCCGGCGCTTTCTTCTTCTCGTCGTCCGCGACCGTCACGAAAATATGGCAGGTCCGCTTGGTAATGCGGTTGCCTCGGCCCTTGGCGCGCGCCTGGAAGCGCTTGAGCGACACGGCCTGTTCCACGAGAATGATCTTCACCTTCAGCTCGTCGACGTCGGCGCCGTCGTTGTGCTCCGCGTTGGCGATCGCCGATTCCAGCACCTTCTTGATGATGTGTGCCCCCTTCTTCGGACTGAAGGCGAGCAGATTGAGGGCCTTTTCCACCGGGAGCCCGCGGACTTGGTCGGCGACGAGCCGCCCCTTCTGGGCCGAAAGCCGTACTCCGTACAGCATCGCGCGGGTTTCCATGCCTCCTCCTTACTTCTTCTCGCCGCCCGCGGCGGGAGCGGCGGCGGCCGGGGCGGCACCTGGCGCAGGGGCCCCCGGCGCCGTCGGAGCTCCCGGCGCCCCGGGTCCTCCTCCGCCGGCTCTCGCGGCCGCAGCGGCCTCGAGAAGCTTCTTGTCCGCCATGCCGTGGCTCTTGAAAATGCGAGTCAGCGCGAATTCGCCCAGCTTGTGCCCCACCATGTTTTCCGAGATGTACACCGGAACGTGCTGTTTGCCGTTGTGGACCGCGATGGTCAGCCCGACGAAATCCGGCAGAATCGTGGAGCGCCGCGACCAGGTCTTGATCGGGCGCTTGTCGCTTGCGGCGCGCGCCGCGCCGACCTTCTTCACCAGATGGTGGTCCACGAAGGGACCTTTCTTGACCGAGCGTCCCATGGTCTAGCCCTTGTCTCGTTTCTTGTGCCGGAATTGAATGATCATGCCGCGCGTGCGCTTGTTCTTGCGGGTCTTGTATCCCTTGGTCAGCACTCCCCAGGGGCTTACCGGATGCTGCCCTGCCGCGGTCTTCCCCTCGCCGCCGCCATGCGGGTGGTCGATCGGATTCATCGCGACGCCGCGCACGGTAGGCCGCACGCCGCGCCAGCGCACGCGTCCGGCCTTGCCGATCGATTCCAGGCTGTGCTCCTCGTTGCCGACTTCGCCGATCGTCGCGCGGCAATCGACGTGCACTTTGCGTATTTCCCCCGAACGCAGCCTGACCTGTGCGTAGCTGCCTTCTCGTGCAAGGAGCTGCACGGACGTGCCCGCGGCGCGGGCCAGTTGGGCACCTCTGCCCGGCTGCATTTCGACGCAGTGAACCGTCGTTCCGACGGGGATATTCTTGAGCGGCAGCGTATTACCCGATTTGATCGGCGCCTCCGCCCCCGACAGCAGCTGCGTGCCGGCCGTGAGACCCTTGGGCGCGATGATGTAGCGGCGCTCGCCGTCCGCGTAGCAAAGCAGCGCGAGGTTCGCGCTCCGGTTCGGATCGTATTCGAGCCGCTCGACCTTGGCCGCGATGCCGTCCTTGTCGCGGCGGAAGTCGACGATGCGGTAGTGCTGCTTGTGGCCGCCGCCCTGGTGACGCATGGTGATGTGGCCGTTGACGTTGCGGCCGGCCTTCCTGGACTGTTTTTCGACGAGCTTGTGATAAGGCCCGCCCTTGTGCAAATCGGGATTGACCAGCTTGACGAGCTGCCGCCGGCCGGGCGAGGTGGGTTTGACTTTGACGAGCGGCACGGTCTACTCCTGAGCCTGAAAGGTGATTTCCTGCTTCTTGCCGTCGGGCCCCGGAAGCAACGACACGTAGGCCTTCTTCCAGTTGCGGCGGCGCCCTTCGAATCGCCCGAAGCGCTTGTCCTTGCCTTTGACATTGGTGACCTGGACCGATTTCACCTTGGTCTTGAACATCAACTCGACCGCCGCCTTGATCTCGGGCTTGGTCGCGTTCGCTGCGACGCGGAACACGTACTGGTTGTTCTTCTCGCCGACGAAGGTGCTCTTCTCCGAGACCTGCGGCGCGAGCAACACCTGCATCAGGCGCTCCTTGTCCATGGCGGGGCTCACTTCAGGATCTCCTCGAACCGCGCCATCGCCTTCTTCGTCAGGATGACCTGCTCGAACTGGATCAGCGATACCGGATCAGCGTGGTTCACGTCGAGCACCCGCACGTTCACGAGGTTGCGCGAGGAAAGCAACAGGTTCTGGTCCAGGTCGTCGGTGATCACCAGCGCCGAGTCCAGGCCCATCTTCTTGAGCTTCTGCGCGAGAAGTTTCGTCTTCGGGGCCTCCACGCTGAAGCTCTCCACCAGCTTCAGGCGCTCCTCCCGCGCGAGCTGCGAAAGGATCGAGCACATTCCGGCGCGATACATCTTGCGATTCACCTTCTGCGAGAAGTTCTCGTCGGGCGAATTCGGGAAAATCTTGCCGCCCCCGCGCCACAGCGGGCTTGCGACGTCGCCGGCACGGGCACGCCCCGTACCCTTCTGCCGCCAGGGCTTCTTGTGCGAGTGGCGAACGTCGCTGCGCCCCTTTTGCGCGCGCGTGCCGCGGCGGGCGTTCGCCTGATAGGCGACGACGATCTGATGCACCAGCGATTCGTTGAATTCGCGCCCAAACAATGCGTCGGGGGCAGCCACGCTCGCCGCGCTCTTGCCCCGCTCGTTGATGAGCTTGAGCTCCATCACGCCCCCTTGGTGCCTGCCGTGGGCGCGGACTTGGCTGCCGGCGCGGGTGCGGCCTTGACCGCCGGCGCGGCTTTGGGCGATTGAGCCGCTGCCGGTGCGGCCTTCGACGGCGCCACCTTGGGCGAGGGGCCCTTCGCCCGCGTCGCCTTGGAGGTGGGCCGAACGACGATGTCGCGGCCGCGACTGCCAGGCACGGACCCCTTTACCAGCAGCAACTGGCGCTCGAGGTCCACGCGCACGACCTCGAGACCCTGAGAAGTGCGCTGCGCGGCCCCCAGATGACCCGCCATGCGCTTGCCGGGAAAAACGCGTCCCGGATCCTGCGCCATACCGGTCGAGCCCGGCTTGTTGTGCGAAATGGAGTTCCCGTGGCTCGCACGGTTAGAGGAGAAATGATGGCGCTTGATCACCCCGGCGAAGCCCTTGCCTTGCGACATACCGGAAACGTCCACCTTCTGTCCTACCTTGAAGATGTCGACTCCGATCTTTCCGCCGATCTTGAGATTTGCCAGGTCGCTTTCCGGCACGCGGAATTCGCGCAGGATGTGACCGGCCTCGACCGCAGCCTTGGCGAGGTGGCCGGCTGCGGCCTTGTTGACGCGGGAAGCGCGGCGCTTGCCGAACGTGACCTGCACGGCGCTGTAGCCGTCCGTCGCGCCGGATTTGATCTGCGTGACGCGGTTGTCGGACACGTCCAGCACCGTCACCGGCTGCGAGTCGCCGTCGTCGGTGAAAACGCGGGTCATGCCGACCTTGCGGCCGACGAGTCCCAGTGTCATAACTTGATCTCCACGTCCACGCCCGCCGGCAGATCGAGCTTCATCAGCGCGTCCACCGTCTTGTCGGTCGGATCGATGATGTCCATCAGGCGCAAGTGCGTCCTGATTTCGAGCTGGTCGCGCGAGGTCTTGTCCGCGTGCGGGCTGCGCAGCACGTCGAAGCGCTCGATGCGCGTGGGCAGCGGCACGGGACCCTTTACGACGGCGCCTGTGCGCTTCGCCGTATCCACGATCTCGAGCGCCGACTGGTCGATCAGCCGGTAGTCGAACGCCTTGAGTCGGATCCTGATTTTCTGGCTTTGCACGGCCATATTATTCGATCA
>VBCT01000151.1:5027-5453 GCA_005882235.1 Betaproteobacteria bacterium | reverse complement strand
GACTCGCGTGGCGTCTCTGCCGGACATCCGAACGCTCGACGAGCAGGGCCTGAAAGGCTTCGAGGTCGGCATCTGGCACGGCCTGTACGGACCGAAGGGGATGCCGAAGCCGGTCGCGGACAAGTTGGTCGCTGCGCTCCAGGACACCGTGAAGGACGCGGACGTGAAGAGGCGCTTCGCCGACCTCGGCGCGACCACCACGCCGCCCGAGAAGGCCACGCCGGCGGCGCTGCAGGCGCACCTCAAGGCAGAGATCGACCGCTGGGGACCGCTGATCAAGAAAGCAGGCGTGTACGCAGACTAAGCTTGGGCGATATGATCGCCTTGGAGCGAGGACAAAGCGATGAAGAAAATATTCGTTGTTCTGGCGGCGCTATGCGCCGGATGTGTCGTCCCGACGGTCCAAGCTGCGGCCGGCGCGGGTAA
>VBCT01000151.1:0-4984 GCA_005882235.1 Betaproteobacteria bacterium | reverse complement strand
TTCGAGGACCCCGACGGCACGCGGATCCTCTATGACGCCGGGTTCACGGTGCGCGGGCCGAACGATCCGCGGCTCGGCAAGATCGACGCGGTGCTGCTTTCCCACGTCCACGGGGATCATATCGGACCGGCTCACCAGCCCGCCGCCAACGCGGGCGCGTGCGGCAATCCGGACTTCTCGGTGAACGTGACGCCCAATTCCAACACCGTGGAGATAGCCGTCGGCAAAAGAGCGAAACTCATGGTCGGCGCCGAGCTGGGCTCCTTCTTCGCCGCGAAGATGAAGACGGCGGGAGGAAATCCGGCGCAGGTCCAACTGGTGCGCTTCGGCGCGATGGCCAGCGTCGGCGGCGTCAGAGTGGCCACCGTGCCCGCTGCGCACACCAACGGCCTGCCCCCGGAATTCCTCGACAAGAACCTCGGCGATGCGCTACGGGCGAACGGCCTGACGGCATACGTCGGACCGCCGAACGGCTACGTCCTCGCCTTCACCAACGGACTCGTGGTCTATCTGTCCGGAGATACCGGGATCACGGCCGAGCAGGATGTCGTCGTCAGGCGCCACTACAAGGCGAACCTCGCCGTCATCAACATCGGCGACGTGTTCACCACCGGCCCGACGGAGGCCGCTTACGTCATCGACGAGCTGGTCAGGCCCAATGCGGCGATCGCGTCCCACGCGAACGAGGTGGCGACCCAGGGCGGCAAGGTGCTGCCGGGCACGCGCACTCAGGCTTTCATGAAGGCGGCCAAGGTCCCGGCATACGTCCCCTTGAGCGGCAAGACCATGGATTTCGACGGGAGCGGGAAGTGCGTGTCGGGGTGCTGAGCTGAATAAAAAAAAGCGCCGAAAAGCGCCTTAGCGGCGGCGCGAAAACACGCGCATCAGCCACAGCGCGAAGGCCGCGAGGATCGCGGCCGAACCGATCAATCCGTAACGGCGCATCTTCTTCTTCCGGCGTGCTGTCTCAGCCCGCTCTTCGGCCATAAGCTGCGCCATTCGTTCGACGAGGTCTGGCTTCTCCTTTTCCATAGGCTACATGAGAATGATATCGAATTGCTCCTGGCCGTAGCTCGTCTCGACCTGCATCGACACGGGCTTGCCTATGAAGTCACCGAGCATCGCCAGGGATTGCGACTCCTCCTCCAGGAACAGGTCGATCACCGATTGCGAGGCGAGGATGCGGAACTCGCGCGCGTTGAACTGGCGCGCCTCGCGCAGGATTTCGCGCAGGACCTCGTAGCACACGGTCTGCGCGGTCTTGACCACGCCGCGCCCGCCGCAGGTCGTGCAGGGCTCGCACAGCACGTGCTCGAGCGATTCGCGGGTGCGCTTGCGCGTCATCTCGACCAGCCCCAGTCCCGTGAAGCCGTTCACGCTGATCCGGGTGCGGTCGCGCGCGAGCGCCTTGTTCAATTCGGCGAGGACTGCGGAACGGTGCTCCGCGCTTTCCATGTCGATGAAGTCGATGATGATGATGCCGCCGAGATTTCGCAGGCGCAGCTGGCGCGCGATCACCTGAGCGGCCTCGAGATTGGTCTTGAAGATCGTGTCGTCGAAATTGCGCACTCCAACGTAGCCGCCGGTGTTGACGTCGATCGTGGTCATCGCCTCGGTCTGCTCGAGGATGAGGTAGCCCCCGCTTTTCAATTCCACCCTGCGCGAGAGCGCCCGCTCGATCTCGTCCTCGACGTTGTGAAGATCGAAAAGCGGCCGCTCGCCGGTGTAGTGCTCGAGCTTCTCGAGCACCTTGGGCGTGTACTCGGTAGCGAATTCCTGGAGCTTCTGGAAGTTTTCACGCGAGTCGATGATGATTCGGCCCGTGCTTTCGCCCGCGATATCGCGCAGCACCCTCTGCGCGAGCGACAGGTCCTGGTAGAGCAGCGTCGGCGCGGGCGCCGTCAACGCGCGGCCGCGGATGCCGTGCCAGAGCTTTTTCAGATACTCGATGTCCCCGCGCAGCTCGGCGTCGGTGGCGGTTTCCGCGACGGTGCGGATGATGAATCCCCCGGTCTCGTCGGCGGACAGCAGCTGTGCGAGCTTCTCGCGCAGCAGCTGGCGCTCGGTCTCGTCCTCGATCCGCTGCGAAATGCCGATGTGCGGGTCCTGAGGGAGATAGACCACCAGCCGCCCTGCGATCGAAATCTGGGTCGAAAGACGCGCGCCCTTGGTCCCGATGGGGTCCTTGATCACCTGCACGAGCCGTGACTGGCCTTCCGAAAGAATGCGCTCGATCGGCTTTGCCGGCGCGGCGCTCAGTTGCGTGCTTTTACGCTCCTCCCAGATGTCGGCGACGTGCAGGAAGGCGGCGCGCTCAAGGCCGATCTCGATGAACGCCGACTGCATGCCGGGCAGCACCCGCGCGACTTTCCCGACATAGATGTTGCCGACGAGGCCCCGGTTCGCCGCACGCTCGATGTGCAGCTCTTGGGGCACGCCCGCCTGCATCACGCCGACCCGGGTTTCCTGCGGCGTGCAGTTGATCAGAATGTCTTCCGTCACAAGCCGAATTTCCGTATCAATTGCGCGGTCTCGTACAAGGGCAACCCCATGATCCCGGAATAGCTGCCGCGCAGCTCGCTGACGAAGGCCGCTGCGCGGCCCTGGACCGCGTAGGCGCCCGCCTTGTCGGTCGGCTCGCCGCTCTCGACGTAGGCTTCCAGCTCGGGCTCAGCGAGGTCGCAGAAGCGCACCCGGCTCTCGCTCACGACGAGCTCGATGCGCGCTTCGGACTTGAGCGCGACCGCAGTGAGCACGCGGTGCTCGCGTCCGGAGAGGAGCCGCAGCATCCGCGCGGCGTCGGCGGGATCGGCGGGCTTGCCGAGGATCTTGTCGTCGACGCAGACGACGGTGTCCGCGGCGAGCACTGGAAATCTGCGCAGCCGGCGCTGCACGACCCGGTCCCAGCCCACTTCGGCTTTGACGCGGCACACGCGCCGGACGTAGTCGTCGGGCAGCTCGCCCGGCAGCTGCGACTCGTCCACGTCGGGGCCGCCGCGCGCCGGGTGCTCGCGCAGCACCAGCACTTCGAAGGACACGCCGATCTGCTTCAGCAGCTCGCGCCTGCGCGGGCTGCGCGAAGCGAGATAGATTAAGGTCCTTGCCGGATTCTTGATCATTCGCGGTGGTACGGGTGTCTGTGCAGGATGGAACTGGCGCGATAGAGCTGCTCGGCGAGGAGCACCCGCGCCAGGGCGTGCGGCAGCGTCATCGCGGACAAGCGCAGGAGTAGCTCGGCGCCGCTCTTCGCAGTCGGCGCAAGACCGTCCGCGCCGCCGAGCAGGAACGCGGCATCGCGCCCGCCCTGGCGTTGCGCGGCGAGCCAGGCCGCAAACCCGGCGGTGCTGAACTCGCGCCCACGCTCATCCAGCGCCACGCGCGAGGCTCCGCGCGGCACCGCGCGCCCGATGCGCCGGCCTTCCGCTTCGAGCAGCTGCGCAGTCGATTTTCCGCCCGAACGGGGCTCGGGGCGGACTTCGATCAGCTCGATTCTCAAGTCGCGTGGCATGCGCCTCGCGTAGTCCTGAAACGCTTCGTCGACCCAGCCGGGCATGCGCGACCCCACGGCGACCACCCACAGTTTCATCCGCTGCGCGCCGGTGCCGCCTTGCGCCGGGCGCGCGGTTTGCGCGGCTTCGGCTGGCCCCACAGCTCCTCGAGATTGTAGTGCGAGCGCACCGCAGGCTGCATGATGTGCAGGATGATGTCGCCCAGATCGAGCAGCACCCAGTCGCCGCCGTCCTCCCCCTCCACGCCGTAGACGCGGCCGCCTGCCGCTTTGGCCTCTTCCTGGACGTGGCTCGCCAGCGCCTTCAGCTGGCGGGCGGAGTCCGCGCTCGCGATGATCACGCGGTCGAACATCGAGGTGAGATGGGTCACGTCGAAGACCTCGACCTCGCGCGCCTTGATGTCCTCGAGCGCCGCGAGCGCGGCCTTCTGGAGCTTGCGAAGATCCATCATCAGGGGGCGCCGCTCGATTGCGCGTACAGTCCGTGCGCCTCGATGTAGTCGAGAACCGCCGAGGGCAGCAGGTAACGCGGGCTGCGCGCCTGGGCGAAGTGGGCGCGGATGGCGCTCGCGGAAATGTCGAGCGCCGTGGTGCCGTAGGTGACGACATTTCCCCCGGGACGCTCGCGCAGGACGTCGGGGGTTCCGGCGCGCTTGCGCCACTCGGCCGCGAGCGCGGCCGGCATTCCGCCAAGGGTGAGCGAATGCCCGGGACGCTGCGCGACCAAGACGTGCGCGAGGGGAAAGAGGTCGCGCCAGCGCTCCCAGGAGCTCAGGTTTCTGAAGGCGTCCGTCCCGAGAAGGAGCACGATCGGGCGCTTCGCGCCGAGCTCGTGTCGCAGTCGCTCGAGCGTTTCGACGGTGTAGCCCGGAGCGGTCTGGCGGATTTCCGCATCGTCCAGCTCGAACAGGGTGTTCTTCGCGATCGCGAGGCGCACCATCTCCAGGCGATGCACCGCCGGCGCGAGCGGGGCCACGCGGTGCCACGGCTGGCCGGCGGGCACCCAGCGCACCCGCTCCAGACCGAGAATTTCTGCGGCTTCCTGAGCAAGGCGCAAGTGCCCGAAGTGCACCGGGTCGAAGGTGCCGCCCATGATGCCGATGGGCGCGCTCATCTACGGTTCGTCGCGGCGGGCAAAATCAATCCAGGGTCTTTATTGCCGAATCTGGCCGCTGCCGAACACGACGTACTTCTGCGAGGTGAGACCTTCCAGGCCCACCGGGCCGCGCGCGTGCAGCTTGTCGGTCGAAATGCCGATCTCGGCGCCCAGGCCGTATTCGAAGCCGTCGGCGAATCGCGTCGAAGCGTTCACCAGCACGGAGCTCGAGTCCACCTCTCGCAGGAAGCGCTTCGCGTGAGCTTCGTCCTCGGTCACGATCGCGTCGGTATGCTGCGACCCGTACTTGCCGATGTGGGCGATCGCTGCGTCGAGATCCTTGACCACGCGCACCGCGAGGATGGGCGCGAGGTACTCGG
>VBCT01000087.1 GCA_005882235.1 Betaproteobacteria bacterium | reverse complement strand
CGACGTTCGGAGCGGCGCAGCCCGCGAGAATCGCAGCGAGAGACGCCATCGCAGTTGCGCAGGGGTTTTTCATCGTTCGAGCTCCTTTCCTCAGTCGGCCTTGACGCCGGCTTCCTTGACCACTTTTGCCCAGCGCGATTTTTCGTTGACGATGAACGCGCCCAGCGCTTCCGGCGTGCCGGCGCGCACCTCGGTGCCCTGTTTCGCGAGGAACTCCTTCATGTCGTCGGTGTTCAGGATACGCGTGAGCTCGGCGTTGAGTTTCGCTATGACCGCGCGGGAAGTGCCTGCCGCGGCGAGCACGCCCTGGTAGGAGCCGGTTTCGAACCCCGGGAGCGTCTCGGCCACCGTGGGCAGCTCGGGCGCCGAAGGCGCGCGCCGCGCGCTCGACACGGCGAGCCCCTTCAGGCGGCCGCTTTTCACCGACGGATAGGTGGCGAGCATGCCGTTGAAGAGCACGTTCGCGTTGCCCGCGATCACGTCGGTGACCGCCGCCGAGCCGCCCTTGTAGGGGATGTAGGCCCACTGCACGCCGGTGCGCGCAGCGAATTCGACGCCCGCGAGGTGCGGCGCGCCGCCGGTACCCGAGTTGGCGAAATTGAGCTTGCCCGGATTGGCCTTCGCGTAGGCGATCAGCTCCTTCACGCTGCCGACCGGCACGGAAGGATGCACCGCCAGCACGTGCGGCGAATACGACACCATCACGACCGGCGAGAAATCCTTCGCCGGATCGAAGGGCATGCTCGTATACACGCTCGGGTTGATGGCGAGCGCGCCGACATCCGAGAGCAGCAGGGTGCTGCCGTCGGGCGCCGACTTGGCGACGTAATCCGCGCCGACGTTGCCGTTGGCGCCGGTGCGGTTCTCCACGATGACCGGCTGGCCCCAGGCCGTGGTGACGTGCGGGCCGATCGCGCGCGCGAGGATGTCCGAGGTGCCGCCTGCGGCGAAGGGGACGACGATCCGGATCGGCTTGTTCGGGTACTGCTGGCCTTGAGCGGGCACAGCGGCGAGCAGGCTCGCGGCGAGAGTTGCGGTGAGGGCTGCGGCAGCGCGGTTCATGGATTTCCTCCGGGTTCGCTCAAAGGCCGAGTGCGGATTGTATTCGACCCGGGATAAAGCCAGCTCTTGAACAGCCGGGTGAGTCGCGGGGCGACGACGTAACTCATGGTCGGCACGACGAGCGCGGTCACAGCGAATACCTTCAGGACCACGGGCGTGCCGGACGGCAGGATCCAGTCGAACAATTCCGCATAGAGATACACGAGCGGAAAGATGCCCAGCCATGACACGAACGTCATCTTGGCGCGCGGGGGAGGGCGCAGGGCGGGCTGCGCGGGAAGGGTGAACCACGTCTCCAGACCGGTCAGGATATCGTAGCGCGGCCCGCCTTGAGTGTAGCGGTTGGCCTCGGAAACCAGGCGGGCGTACTCGGCCGACTCTTCCCACGCGCGCAGATGCTCGCAGGAATCGAACCGGTACACCATGCGGAATCCCGGCTGGACCGGGAGCGAGGGCCGCGTCACCGTGACGCCGAGATGTCCGCGGAACCGCAATGCTGCGGCGATGAGGTTTTTGATCGCCTGTTCCAGCTGCGCGTCCATTCCCTCGCGCGGAATCCGGTCGATCACTTTCGTGACCGCTGTTTCAGGTGAAGCGTTTTCCATGGTGAATCCTTCGCACCGAAATGCTCAAAACGCGCAAGCGCAGCCGCCGAAGCCGGATGGCGAGCCCCAGGGATCGAAGAAATTCGGGCAGCACGAAGCTGTCGCGATCCGCGCTCGCAGCTCGGCTTTCATTAGCGGCGCGCCGTAGCCGCCGTAAGCGGCGACCGGCGACCATTCCGGGCTCACCGGCAGCGGCGCCGGGGACAGGTTCTTGAATTCCGCCGCGGCGTACACCGGCTTTCCGCCCAGGATCGTGAGCACCGATTCGAGGTCCTTGATACTGTCCTCGGGGATCGAGAAATAGTCCGCGGACAGCACTGCGCAATCCGCGAGCTGTCCCGGCGCGAGCGCGCCCTTTTTTCCGTCTTCGCTCGAGAACCAGCTGCTGCCGACCGTCCACAGGCGCAGGGCTTCCATGCGCTCGAAACGATTCGCGCCCGGATACATCTGCGCTCCTCCGACGGTCTTGCCCGAAACGAGCCAGTACAGGGACACGAAGGGGTTGTAGCTCGCGACCCGCGTCGCGTCGGTGCCGGCGCCGACCGGCACGCCGGCGGCGAGCATTCGTTTGATCGGGGGGCTCTTCTCGGCTTGCGCCTTGCCGTAGCGGCCGATGAACGTTTCCCCCTGGTACGCCATGCGGTGCTGCACGGCGATGCCGCCGCCCAAGGCGCGGATGCGGTCGATGTTGCGCGGCGAAATGGTTTCGGCGTGATCGATGATCCAGTGCAGCCCGTCGAACGGGATTTCGCGATCGACCGTCTCGTATACGTCGAGAGCGCGCGCTATGGTCTCGTCGTAGGTCGCGTGCAGGCGGAATGGCCAGCGGTTCTGCGAGAGGAGCCTCACCACCGCCGCGAGATCGGCCTCCATGCTCGCGGGCATCTCGGGCCGCGGCTCGAGAAAATCCTCGAAGTCGGCCGCCGAGTAGACCAGCATCTCGCCGGCGCCGTTGATGCGGTACAGGTCGTCGCCCTGGCCCGGCTTCACCGTTTTCACCCAGTTGGAGAAATCCGCGAGCTCCTCTTTCGGGCGCTGCGTAAAGAGGTTCGCCGCGAGCCGCACGGTCAGCTGCTCGTTCTTGTGCAGCTCGGTGACGACCTGGTAATCCTGCGGGTAGTTCTGGAAACCCCCACCGGCATCGATCACGCTGGTGACTCCGAGCCGGTTCAGCTCGTGCATGAACTGCCGGGTCGAATTGAGCTGCTGCTCGTAGGGCAGCTTCGGGCCCTTGGCGAGCGTCGAGTAGAGGATGAAGGCGTTCGGCCTGGCGATCAAGAGACCCGTCGGATTGCCCGCCTTGTCGCGCTGGATTTCGCCTGCCGGCGGGTTGGGCGTGTCGCGGGTATAACCGACTACGCGCAACGCGGCGCGGTTGAGCATCGCGCTCGCGTAGAGGTGAAGGACGAACACCGGCGTGTCGGGCGCGGCGGCGTTCAGCTCTTCGAGCGTCGGCATGCGTCGCTCGGCGAACTGGAATTCGGACCAGCCGCCGATCACGCGCACCCAGTGATTCGGCGGCGTGCGCCGCGCCTGCTCGCGCAGCATGCGCATCGCGTCGGCGAGCGAGGGCACGCCGTCCCAGCGCAGCTCGAGGTTGTAGGAGAGGCCCCCGCGTATCGGGTGCGAGTGCGAATCGATCAGGCCGGGGATCACCGTGCGGCCGTTCAGCTCCACGACACGCGTCGCGGCGCCTTTGTGGGCCATCACCGTCGCGGCGTCGCCGGTCGCTTGGATGCGCCCGCTCCGGATCGCGAGCGCGCTTACGAAGGATTGCTTGGCGTCCTGAGTTGCGATGCGACCGTTCAGAAGGAGGAGATCGGCGGGGCTTTCGGCTTGCGAGGGAGTGCTGTCGGGCATCGGATAGAAAGCAACGGTGGCCTATTCGTGTCGAGAATACCACTGCGGGCGCAACGCTTGCGGGATCTTCGCAAGGGGTCTATGTTGGCACTGCGCCGACTCCCTTTTGCATCCAGCGAGGACTCCCGTGGAAGAACATGACAAGGACCAATCCGTGCTCGCCCATATCCAACGCCTGGTCGCTGAAGAGCACCGGCTTTTCGGGCAGGAGTCGCTTGCACCGGAAGGCAGCAAGCGCCTGGCGGACGTGCAAGTCGAGCTCGATCAATGCTGGGACCTGCTGCGCCAGCGGCGCGCGCTGCGCGAAACCGGCGGAGATCCGTCCCAGGCGCACGCCCGGCCGCCTGAAGTCGTCAAGAAGTACATCGGCTGAAAAAGTGACCGCCGGAGCCGCAGTAGCGATAGCCAAGCCGGCGTCGCCGACGCTCGAGGCGCGCCGTGCGCAGACTTTCCCGGTGCTCGCGCCCGACGAGATCGCGCGCATGCGCCGCTTCGGCACGCCGTGCCGCTATTCGGCCGGCGAGCGGGTATACGAAACCGGCAAGCCGACCCCCGGCCTGCTCGTCGTGCTCTCGGGAACGATCCGCGTCACCGGCCGCGACGGACACGGGCACGATTTTCCGGTGGTCGATCATGTCGCCGGCGCCTTCTCGGGGGAGCTAGGCCAGCTTTCGGGCCGGCGCTCGCTCGTGGACGCGGTCGCGGTCGGCGGCGTCGAGGCGCTGCTGATCAACCCGGAGCAGTTGCACGCCTTGCTGATCGCGGAAGCCGCCCTCGGCGAGAAGATCATGCGTGCGCTGATCCTGCGGCGCGTGGCGCTGATCGAGACCGGTACCGGCGGCCCGGTGCTGGTCGGCGCAGCCTCGTCCGGCGATGTCGCGAGGCTGCGCAATTTCCTGAGCCGCAACGGCATTCCGCACATGCTGCTCGATCCCGCCGGCGACCCGGACGCGCGGGCGTTCGTCGAGCGCTATGCGCCGCGGGCCGAGGATCTGCCGCTCGCGGTCTGCCCCGACGGATCGGTGCTTCGCAATCCCTCGGAAAACGCGCTCGCCAAGTGCATCGGCATGCTCGATGCCTCCGGTGCAGATCGCGTATACGACGTCGCCGTCGCGGGCGCCGGCCCCGCGGGATTGGCCACCGCGGTCTACGCGGCCTCGGAGGGGCTGTCGGTGCTCGTGATCGACGCGCGCTCGTACGGCGGCCAGGCGGGCGCGAGCGCGCGGATCGAGAACTATCTCGGCTTCCCGACCGGGATCTCGGGCCAGGCGTTGGCGGGACGCGCCTATAGCCAGGCGCAGAAATTCGGCGCCAGCATGCTGATCCCTGCGGAGGTCGTCCGCCTCGATTGCGAGCGAGCGGCGGATGGTGGTCCGTTCGCGCTCCGGCTCGCAGACGGCCTCGCCGTGCGAAGCCGTGCGGTCGTCATCGCCACGGGCGCGCGCTATCGCCGTCCGGACTGCGCCAATTTGAAGGCGATGGAAGGACGGGGCGTCTGGTACTGGGCGTCGCCGATCGAAGCGAAGATGTGCGCGGGCCAGGAAGTGGTGCTCGTGGGCGGCGGCAACTCCGCAGGACAGGCGGCCGTGTTCCTCGCCGCGCATGCCGCGAAAGTCTGGATGCTGGTGCGTGCCGCCGACCTTGCGGCGAGCATGTCGAAATATCTGATCGACCGCATCGCCGGCATCGCCAACATCGAGCTGCGCACGCGCACCGAAATCAGCTGCCTGAGCGGTCCACGCGAGTCCGGCCTCGAATCCGTCACCTGGCGGCACCGCGACACGAAACAGGAGGAAACCCGGCCGATTCGCCACGTGTTCCTGTTCCTGGGCGCCGATCCCATCACCGAATGGCTGAAGGATTGCGACGTCGCGGTCGACGACAAAGGATTCGTGAAGACCGGCAACGGCTCCGGGCAGCCGCTGGAGACCAGCGTGCCCGGCGTTTTCGCGATCGGAGACGTGCGCGCCGGATCGGTCAAGCGCGTGGGCGGCGCCATTGGCGAGGGGGCGGCGGCGGTTGCGCAGATCCACGCGTTCCTCGCCCGACCGGGCGCGACGGCCGCGCAGGCTTAGGCTTCGACGGAGACCACGACGGCTGCAGACGCTGCGAAGGGGGAGGGATCATGATCGATCGTCGGACTTTCATTTCGCTGCTCGCAAGCGCCGCCGTTGCGCCGCGCCCGTCGTTTGCTCAAGGGACTCCGGGCAGGGCCGCGCTCTATTCGAGCGTCGGTCCGGTGCTCACGCACTACGATGTCGACGTCGAAGCTACAGCGCTGACCAAGCGCGCCTCGGTGACGCTGCCGGCCAACGTGCAGTACGCCTGGCCGCATGCCTCCGGGCGCGCGTTTCGGGTCGATCCGGCTTCAGGGGCCCTCGCGCCGCACGGCAACCCGATACGGCTGCCGACGCGCCCCATCCATATCACCACCGACATCCCGTCGCGGCATGTGCTGGTCGCGTTCAACAATCCGAGCGCGCTGCGGGTCTACAGGATCAAGGGCGATGCGACGCTGGGCGAGGAAGTGCAGCAGCGCGGTCCGATCGACGCCGGCATCTACGGCCACCAGGTGCGGGTCGCGGCGAACAACCGCCTGGCGATCTTCGTCGCGCGCGGCAACGATCCGGCCGGCGGCAAGCCCGAGGACCCGGGCGCGCTGAAGGTATTCAATTACAAGGACGGATTGTTGACGAACGGCGTCTCGATAACCCCCAGCGGCGGCTACGGCTTCGGGCCGCGGCATCTCGATTTCCATCCGACGAAGCCGTGGGTTTACGTGTCGCTCGAGCGCGAGAACAAGCTGGACATGTTCAAGCTCGACGGCGAGTCCCTCGCCGCGGCGCCGGCGTTCCGCAAGGAAACGCTCGCCGAACCGGACAACAAGAAGTCGCGGCAGGCCGCGGGCACGGTGCACGTGCATCCGAGCGGCCGTTTCGTATACGGCGTGAACCGCGCCGACACCGCGACCGAACTCGAGGGCAGGAAAGTTTTCGTCGGCGGGGAAAACACGCTTGCGGTCTATTCGATCGATTCCTCCACGGGCGAGCCGAAGCCGATCCAGCACGTCGACACGCGCGGCATCCACTGCCGCACCTTCCACATCGACGCTAGCGGCCGCATGCTGGTCGCTGCGCACATCACGGGACTGGCCGTGCGCGACGGCGCCGCCGTGCGCGACGTTTCCGCCTGCATGTCGGTGTTCCGCATCGGAGCCGACGGCAGGCTCGACTACGTGCGCAAGTACGACATCGATACCGGCGGCAAACTCATGTTCTGGATGGGCATGGTGAAACTCTGAAGCTGCATGCCCGTCGGAATTTTCCCTAATCACCATTCTTGAAAGGAGGGCGTCATGAATACCAGTCGTCCGGTTCGCTTGTCGTTCGAGAGATGCGCGCGCCGACATTTCCTCGAGTCTGCCGCGGCGGCACTGCTTGCCCTGCTCAGTCTGGGCATCGCCCCGGCGGCCCTCGCCGACAGGGGTGATGATCAGAGTCGAGACCCCCAGCAC
>VBCT01000086.1:352-10089 GCA_005882235.1 Betaproteobacteria bacterium | reverse complement strand
TACTACCAGATTGATTGGGCCGGCTTCCGGCTGATCTCCGGAGCCGGGATGGATGGGATGTACGGAGCCATCGGGCAACGAAACAACTTTGCCAATTACCTGGGCTGTGCACTGGCGTCGGTAGTTTTCCTTTTTGGACGCCGGCGGTTGAGCCTGCCGCTTGCGACGCTGCTTGCCGTTCCGCTCGTTCTGGGCCTGGTACTTTCGATCTCGCGCAGCGCCTGGATCTACGTGTTGCTCATATCGATTTCAGTCTGCTGGACATTCTGGCTGGGCGATCGCGAGCGACTCAAACCCTTCGCGGGTTTCTCGCTGTTCGTGGTGATCGTGTTTGCAAGTCTGAACTTCGTCGTCGCGTACTCCCCTTGGTTTTCCCTGGGCGGTGCGCAAACGCAGACCCTGGGCGAGCGCTGGGTACAGACTGTCTGGTCCGATCAAGCTCAACTTGGCGTGCAAATCCGGGTCTATCTGCTCAAGGAAGCGTGGGCCATGTTCACAGCACGCCCTGTTCTCGGAGTCGGATTCGGCGAATTCGCATGGAATCTGCTGGAGCACGGCGCTAGCTTCGACGGACGCAATCCGGCGATGGCAATCCACGCCCACAACGCCCTGCTGGGGCTGCTCGCCGAGACGGGACTGGTGGGGGCACTCTGCGTGGCGGTGCCGCTCGCGCTGTGGTTGCGGGCGTTTCCCTGGTCCAAACCGGACCTGAGCACCGGTTGGATATTTACGCTCATCGCGATTGAGGCGGTGCACAGCATGGTCGAATTTCCGCTCTGGCATGCCAACTTTCTTGGGCTCGCCGCCGTCCTGCTGGGCGCTGCCGCGCAGCCCGCCTTCGAATTGCGCTTCAACCGTTTTCGGCAAACCGCATTCACCGCGGTGCTGGCAGCCGGCATTGCAACGCTCGGCAGCGTGCTTTCCGATTACCGGAATTTCGAGCACTGGTACCGGCAGGCCGACGCCTCGCAGCGCAAAGGCGTGCCGCTTTCAGCAGCGCAGCTGAAGGACCTCGCTGACCAGCGCACTACGTCGTTGTTCGCCGGCTATTACGACCTCCTCGGCTCCGAGCTGCTTCCCCTGGACCGAGAGGATCTGGATGCGAAACTGGAGCTCAACGGCTATGCGCTGCGGTTCATCCCGATTCCCACTGTCGTGTTTCGCCAGGCTGTCGTGTTGAGCCTGAAAGGCGACCACGACGGAGCGGCGAGGATGTTTGCCCGGCTTGCGGTGATATACCCGGATGCTTTCCCCGGCAGCCTGAAACGCCTCGATCAGATGGCTCTAGATGATCCTGCGGCGTTTGCCGCGCTTGCCGCAGAGGCAAGGCGCAAATATCGACCCTAGGCGCGTTGCCATGAACGGTATGCGCGTTCCGTCCTCTCTTCGCCTCAGCCTTGTTTTGTGCGGGCTGCTGGTTTCGGCTCCTTTTCTGAACCCCTACCACGGCTATCCCTTGCTCACTTTCCATACGGAGTGGCTCGCCTTCGCGATCGGGCTCGCTGCGCTTGCGGCGATCGCAATCGCTCCTTCGGGCGCCGCGGTTCCGATACCGGCAATCTGCGTCGGGATTTTCCTCCTGACGGCTTTGCTCGTCCTGCAAGCGGCCCTCGGGCAGGTGGCCTACCCCTTGCGCAGCGCGACCGGAGCGCTCTATGCGATGTGGGCGGGACTGCTCGCAATGCTGGGCGCCTGGCTGCGCAGCGAGCTCGGAGAAGCCGCGGTTTCACGTGCGCTGCAGTGGTGGATCGGTGCAGCGGGCCTGCTCGCCGCTGCGAGCGGATTCGTTCAGTATTACCACATTCCGCTGCCAGGCGCCGGTGTCTACATAGCAGCGCAACCGACCAACTGGATGTTCGGCACGGTGGGCCAGCCGAACAATTTCGCGGATTATCTCGGCTGCGCGGTGATTTCCGTCGCTTTTCTCCATGCGCGGAATGCGCTGGGTCTCCTTCCCGCGCTGTTGATCGCGCTCCCCCTGGCGGCGGGCATGGCGCTGTCGGGCTCGCGCGCCTCCTGGGGTTATTTTGCTATCGCGCTCGCCATCGTTCCCCTCCTTCGCCTCGGCGGTAATCCACGAGAGGCGAAACGAATCCTCCAGTTGGCGTGCTTTGCCTTGGCGGTGTTTCTGCTGGTTCAGATTCTGAATCTGTACACGGGGATTTTCGTCGGGCCCGAAGGCAGGCCGAGTTCCTCCGGGGAGCGCCTGATCCGCTACCTGGAAATCGCAGGTGCGGGAGAGCGACCGATACGGTTCCAGCTTTTCCTGTATGCATGGCTGATGTTCCTTTCGCACCCCCTTCTCGGCGTCGGGTTCGGCGAGTATGCCTGGCGCGCGTTTGAATTGTCGGCGCAGTTGGGGAGCGCTTCGCCTCCGGGTCTGGACCGTCACAGCCATAACCTGTTCCTGCAGCTGCTCGCCGAGACCGGGATCGCGGGCATGTCGTGCGTCGCAATTCCCCTGGTCTCCTGGTTTTGGCGGATGCCGTGGCGCAGCCTGACCTCGGAGCGATGCTGGATGATCGGCGTCCTCGCCGTAATCGGATTGCACAGCATGGTCGAGTTTCCGCTTTGGCACGCCAATTTTCTGGGGATGTTCGCGCTTCTCTTCGGCGCGGCGTCTCCCGGCGGCGCGGCCGTCGCACCGACCCGCCTGCGTCGAGCGCTGGTCCTCGTGGTCGTTTTGGCCGGGGGTCTGACCGCGCGCGGAGTGTGGTCCGACTACGTTTCCTTCGAGAGTTGGTATCTGGCCGTCGAGACGAAGCTCGCCCGCGGCGGGACTCCCGGCAGCAGCGATTTGGACGAACTCATGAAGTTGCGCGAGGGTTCGTTCTTCGGCCCGTATTTCGAGCGGATCGCGAGCGAGGCGATCGCGATCGACGAGGAGGACCTGGGCGACAAACTCGCGCTCAATACGCAGGTGATGCGCGCCTATCCGATGCCCTCGGTGGTTCTGCGGCAAGTCGCGCTGCTCGCGCTCTCCGGGCGCGACGCCGAGGCCGCACGCGCCCTGCGGGCGGCGGCGACGGTGTATCCGCAGTGGACCCGGGAATGGCTGCCGATGCTGGAGAAGCTGGCGGCCGACCGGCCCGCTCGCTTTTCAGGATTGCTGGATCTGGCGCGCGCCCAACTCGGCGGCGGCAAGCCCTAGAAACGTTTGCGCAGTTGCCGGGAACGCGGTAACGTTGCCCGCGACGACAACCTGAAGTCGCCCTCCAGCGGTGACGGGAGCGAAGGAACGTGGCCGAGGTAATCAGACACAAGCGTCCCGAGAGGATACGGCTCGGCGATCTGCTCCTGCAACAGAAGCTCATCTCGCAGGAGCAGCTCAAGGCGGCCCTGGAAGATCAGGGCCGCTCGGGCCGAAAGCTGGGAAAGGTGCTGATCGAAAGCGGGTACCTTTCGGAAGACCAGATCGGCGAGGCACTCGCCCGCCAGCTCAGTGTTCCGTTCATCAACCTGAAATACTACAACTTCAATTCCGCAGTGACCCGCAAACTGCCGGAAGCCCAGGCACGGCGCTTTCGCGCGCTGTTGCTCGAAGAGCAGGACGACATGGTGCTGGTTGCGATGGTCGATCCCACGGACTTGTTTGCCTTCGACGAGATCTCGCGGCTTACCCGCAAGGAAGTCAACATCGCAGTGGTGTCCGAAACGACCCTGCTGCAGACCATCGATCGCATCTACCGCCGCACCGACCAGATCAGTTCGCTCGCCAGGGAGCTGGGCGAAGATCTGGGCGACGTCGTGGACTTCGGGACCCTCACCCTCGGAGCGGAGGATGCCCCGGTCGTCAAGCTGCTCCAGACGATGTTCGAGGACGCGGTTCAGGCACGGGCATCCGATATTCACATCGAACCGCACGAGAAGGGACTGCACATCCGCTTCCGGATCGACGGCCTCTTGCAACCGCAGACCGAGACCGACGCCAAGATATCCTCGGCCGTGGCCCAGCGCCTCAAGCTGATGTCGGGGCTCGATATCTCCGAGCGGCGCTTGCCGCAGGACGGCCGCTTCAACGTCAAGGTCCGGGATCATCCGATAGACGTACGCATTTCCTCCATGCCGACGCAGTACGGCGAAACGGTCGTCATGCGCCTGCTCCACCGCGCAGGAGGCGTGCATCAACTCGCCGATCTCGGCATGTCGCCGGAATTGCTCCAGCGCTTCGGCAGCGCGATCCATCGTTACACGGGGATGGTGCTCGTCACCGGGCCCACCGGCAGCGGCAAGACGACCACCTTGTACGCGGCGCTGAACGAACTGAACAAGCCCGACTGCAAGATCATCACCGTGGAGGATCCGGTTGAATACCGTCTCGACGGCGTCAATCAGGTCCAGGTCAACGAGAAGATCGAGCTGACCTTCAGCCGCGTGCTGCGCTCGGCTCTGCGCCAGGATCCGGACGTGATCCTGATCGGGGAAATGCGCGATGTCGAGACGGCGCAGATCGGGTTGCGCGCCGCCATCACGGGCCACATGGTGTTGTCGACGCTGCACACTCGCGACGCGGCGAGCGCTCCGTTGCGCCTGGTCGACATGGGCGTGCCGCGTTACATGGTCGCCTATTCGCTCCAGGCCGTCGTTGCGCAGCGGCTGCTGCGCGTCAACTGCGAATCCTGCCGCAAGCCGCACCAGCCCGACCCGCAGGAGGTCCAGTGGCTGCGCACCGTCGGCTGCGACCCGGCATCCGGCCGGATCATGGCCGGAAGCGGCTGCCAGCACTGCAACGGCAGCGGCTATGCGGGGCGAATCGGGATCTACGAAATGCTCGAGATGGACAACGAGCTCGCGGNNNNCCCGGCCGTTTCATCGCGGCAGCCGAGCGGCGGATGGCGGGCCAATTGCTGCGGGATCATGCCGCCCAGCTTGCGCTGACCGGAAAGACCACGGTTGCCGAAGCCATGCGCGTCACGGCGCAGCTCGAAGACTAGCGCCGCTCGCGTGCCGTTCTTCGCCTACACCGGTCGCAACGCAAGAGGAGAACTGGTGCGCGGCGTGCTCGAGAACTCCGACTCGGGCGCGGTCGCCGATCAGCTCCTCACGAGCGGCGTATCCCCGATAGACATCAGCGCAACGTCCGGCCCGAAGGCGCTCGCCGGAGAGGGATGGCTGCGCTGGCTGAGCGCGGAGAAGGTGACGCTCGAGGACCTGGTGCTTTTCAGCCGCCAGATGTACACGCTCCTCAAGGCCGGGGTTCCCATACTCAAATCACTGGCCGCGCTGCAGGAATCCGCGGTCCGAGTCGGATTTGCGAGCATGCTGCAGGACCTGCGCGCGAGCCTGGACAGCGGCCGGGACCTCTCGACCGCGATGCGCAGACACGCCAAGGCGTTCGGGCCGTTCTACATCAGCATGGTGCGCGTCGGCGAGCTGACCGGCGCGCTGGAGGAGATCTTCCTCAGGCTCTTCAACCACCTCGAGTTCGAAAGGGAGATCAAGAACCAGGTTGCCCAGGCTCTGCGCTATCCGATTTTCGTCATCTCCGTGATGGGCGCCGCCGTCGTCATCGTCAATATTTTCGTCATTCCCGCTTTTGCGCGGATTTTTGCGTCCTTCAGGGCCGAGTTGCCGCTGATGACGCGCGTGCTGCTCGGCTTTTCGGACTTCATGGTGAACTATTGGCCGGCGCTTTTGGGTGTTGCCGCCGGCGCCTATGTCATATTCCGCATATGGGTCGGCACTCCCGCGGGCCGCTACAGTTGGGACCGGATGAAATTTCGCATCCCGATCGCGGGCAAAATCGTCCTCAAGGCGACGCTCGCCCGGTTTGCGCGCTCGCTGTCGATCGCTCTGAAGAGCGGCGTGCCCATCGTGCAGGCCCTGTCGGTGGTGGAGCAGGTCGTGGACAACGCGTATGTGGGGCAGCGAATCGGGCAAATCCGCGACGGCGTCGAGCGCGGCGAAAGCCTGCTGCGGACCGCGGTGACCACCGGGGTGTTCACTCCCGTGGTGCTGCAGATGATCTCGGTGGGCGAGGAAGCAGGAGAGCTGGAGGATCTGCTGCGCGAAGTGGCCGAAATGTATCAGCGAGAAGTCGAATACGAGCTGAAGACGCTCTCGTCGCAGATCGAGCCCATCCTGATCGTGCTGCTCGGCGTACTGGTGCTGATACTCGCGCTGGGCGTATTTCTCCCCATGTGGGACCTGGGGCAAGCTGCTTTTGCGGGCGGGAAACGTTAAAGGTCCGGTACTCGAATCAGGGTCTCGCGCGCGCCTGCGTGCCGCCTCGGGGCTCACCCTGATCGAGCTGATCATCGTCATATGCATCATCGCGCTGTGCGCCGCGCTCCTGTTCGAGCGGCTGCGCTTTTACCAGGAGGCCGCCGAAAAGGCGGCCGTGGAATATACCGTCGCCGTGGTGAAAAGCGCGCTGCAGCTGCGGGTCGCGGCCATGCTCCTGCGGGGCGAAGGAGGAAATATCGGATCGCTTGCGCGTGCCAATCCGGTCGAGTGGCTGATGGAGCCGCCTCCGGGCTACCGAGGCGAATTCCGCGCACCGCAGCCCGATGTGCCGCGAGGGAGCTGGTATTTCGATGCGACCAGGAAGGAGCTGGTGTATGTTCCCGATCTCGACGGGCACCTTGAGCGCCTGGCGGACGGAAGCAAGCGCCTTCGATTTCGGGTGCGGGTCGACGAGCCGGCGGAATCGGATTCCGAGCGCAAGCGGATGACCGGGATGCGAGTCGAGCCGGTGATGCCCTATACTTGGTTCTACAGGCAATAGGCGCGGGAATTGCGTATAACCGGGCAGGAGTGCCCAAGCACGTCAAGTTGAAATCACAGGCTCTCAAATTCTTGGAGGAAGGAAAGTGACGAAACAATCCAACGGCTTCACTTTAATCGAGCTGATCGTGGTGATCCTGATTCTCGGCATTCTGGCGGCGATCGCGGCGCCCAAGTTCATCGACGTCACTTCCCAGGCTCGCGCGGCGTCCTTGAACGGATTGCGCGCCGCGGTGAGCTCTGCAGCGACCTTGACGAACGCGCTGCAGCTCGCTTCAAACCTGGCTTCGAACGCGTCGGTTACCGTGGAAGGCGTTGCCATCACGATGACGAACCGGTATCCCACGGGTGACGCGGCAGGGATCATCGCCACCCTTCGAACCGATCCCGGTGTATACACTTCGTCGGCCGCCTCTGGCGTGGTGACCTTTCAAGTCACCTCGGCATCCGATCTGGCGACCTGCCAGTTCACCTACACCGCCGCGGTGTCGCCCAACCCGCCGGCGATCCCTGCCTCGACGACGACAGGTTGCTAGTCGGCGCGGCGGCCAGCAAGGTACTGAAAGAGAACAAGGGCGGGCAGCCGCAAGGCTCCCGCCCTTTTGTTTGGCGACGAACGGCATTGACGTGACTATGCGGGTACGTCAATTTCGGCTAGTGAACCGCGGGTTTACGTTGGTCGAACTTGTTGTGGTGCTGCTGTTGATCGCCATCCTTGCGTTTGTTGCGTTGCCCCGTTTGTCGCAAAACACCATCGAACTGTCGAGTCAGGCGGAACAAGTGGCCACCGATGTTCGCTACGCACAGACGCTTTCCATGACACGCGGCGCAGCGCTCGGAAGCCAGGGGCGGTACTGTATTTTTTTTACGGCCACGGGATACCAGTATCGGAACAACGGCAACAGCTACGCGACGCCGTGTACGGTCGCGGTCAACCACCCCGCAACCGGCTCGTCAGCCGCGATCGTCCTGAGCGGTACCGCGGTGTCGACTGCGAACCTGACCGGCAACTACCTCGAATTCGATACCAAGGGGCAGCCGACCAGCCTTGTCGCTCCCGCCAGCGACGCCACGATCACCCTGGACGCCACAGGCGGGCCGCGCGCGGTCGTCGTCAGTCCCATAACCGGAAAAGCGAGGGTGCAGTGAGTACGCTTGCACGCCGCAGTCGGTCCGGCGTTGCCCGGCGTGACTGCGGTGGCGTGAGCTTGATCGAGGTGATCATCTTCATCGTGATCACGGCCGTGGTGGTGGTCGGGCTCGTGGCCGGCATGTCCGGCGCAGTCCGCACGGCGCCCGTGCCGAGGGAGATGCATCAGGGCCTGCAGCTCGCTCAAGGCAGGATGGAGCTGATCCTCGCGCAGAGAAGTCGTCTCGGTTTTGCAGGGTTTACCGCCGCGACGTTCGATCCCTGTGCGCCGCCCGGCGGAGCGCAGGAGGCCTGCCTTGCTCCTGCGACGTACGCGGTGGTCGCCCCGTGTTTCTACACGGGCGCCGGGACCTGCGGATTCGGCGCCGCGAATACCTGCAACGGCGGGGACGTCAACTACAAGTGCGTGCGCGTGCGCGTAACCGGGCCTGAGGGAACCACGGTGGCGGAGCTCGACGCCATGGTGGCGAATTACTGATGAAGCGGCATTCCGCTCGAATACGCCCGGCTCGCCTTCGCGCTCGCTCGAGTCCGGTGGATGCCCGGCGCCGGCAGCAGCACGGCTGGACCCTCATCGAAATGCTGACGGTCATAATCATCCTTGCAGTAGTCAGCGCGGTTGGGGCGAGGTTGATGTCCGGCATGTTCCGGTCGTACTTTGCCGCACGCGATATCACGAGTTCCGACGCGCAGGCGCGCGTGGCATTCGAGCGCATGACGCGCGAGCTGCGGCAGATTCGGTCGGCCACGGCAACCGACCTCGACGTTGCCTCGGCTGCGCAGGTCCGCTTCATCGACATGGACGGCAACGGCGTGTGCTTCTACCGCGACGCCGCGACGAACCGCCTGATGCGCAGCGCCGATGGCCCCGCAACCGCCTGCGGCACGACCAGTGCCCAACCCGTTGCCGACTTCGTTTCAGGACTGACTTTCTTCTACTACCTGAACGACGGCATCACGACGACCGCCACCGTGCCGGTTTACTACGTCACCGTTCGCGTGAACGTGCAGGACAACGACGTGAGCGACACCTTGCGGGCAACGATACATCCGAGGAACTTCTGATGGATCTGATCGCGGCGATCGTCCTGGTCGTGGTCGCGTCGATGCTGGCCGTGACAATAGCGATGATCGCGGCGACCTCGGGAAGCTCGGCGACCGACAACCTGCAGTCCGGCCAGGCGCTGTTCCTCGCCGAAAGCGGCGTCGAATACGAGAGGCGGCGCATGGCGCAGAATCTCGATTGGTATCGCAGCACGGCCGATCCTTTCGACCAAACCACGCAAGGTTTCGGCCAGGGGTCTTTCACCGTGCAAACCAACCTCCCCGCCACGATGTTGCGCACGCACGTCAACTCCGGCGATACAAGCATTACCGTTTACACCACGAACCGCTTTCCTAACTTCAATGCCACACCGAGCCCGCCCACTACTTGTAACCCTTGCTACCTACAACTGGATGACGACATCAACGGCGGTGCGGAGTACGTTCGGTACACGGGCATAAGCGGTAATACTTTTACCGGACTGACACGTAACGTAAGCATCGGTACTGCGCCTGCCCATACGGGGACGCTGGGGGCGCGGGATCGCGGCTCCGCGGTCTACGCGGTGACGACGTTGAGCGTGGCGCTGCCACTAAGCTGCGCCGCGCCGGCAAACGTGCAGATCGTTGCGCATTCCAAATTTCTCGGCGCCGGCACGCTCGATATTGAAGGCGAGGAAATCGGCTACAAAAATTCCAGCAGCTTCGGAGGGGTCATGACGCTAACAGGAATTACGCGTTGTCTCGATGACGTGACAGGCCCGCCGGGCAATGCGCCGGCGGCGCACGCCGCAGGGGCTCCGGTGACGCCCGTCCT
>VBCT01000086.1:0-308 GCA_005882235.1 Betaproteobacteria bacterium | reverse complement strand
GATGAAGGGCTTACACAAAATCTTCAGCGTTTGTTTTGAGCGCACAAGCAAAGGCAGCGAGCCGTGGGGGTGCGGCATAGAACGATATTCTCTTCTCGGTCTATTGGCGCTCATCGCGCTGGCGGCCAATATGCCGGTGCGCGCGGCGAACATTTTTTCCGTCCCCGCGCTCAGTCCGACGCCCCAATTCGACATGGGCTCCACGGCGCAGGCGGTGACTTTTACGGTAAACAACACCAGCAGCGCCGGCGAGCGCATTTATACGATGCGCTTTCGCATCAGCGGTGGGTCTACCTTCAACACGGCTA
>VBCT01000085.1 GCA_005882235.1 Betaproteobacteria bacterium | reverse complement strand
CTTGGTCGGCAGCGCCGACGGCTCCTGCTCCTTGCCGTCGTAGTTCGCCACGAAATCGACCGTCTCCTTGTCGATGTCGGCGAGCAGCTCCGAGGCGATGCGGTCCAGGCGGCACTCGGTGTAACGGTAGGCCGCCGCCGGGTCGCCGTCGATCGAGCCGAAGTTGCCCTGCCCGTCGATCAGCGTGTAGCGCATCGAGAAGTCCTGCGCCATGCGCACCAGCGCCTCGTAGGTGGCGTTGTCGCCGTGAGGATGGTATTTGCCGAGGACGTCGCCGACCACGCGCGCGCATTTCACGTAAGGCCGGTTCCACACGTTGTTCGTCTCGAACATCGCGTAGAGCACCCTGCGGTGCACCGGCTTCAGCCCGTCGCGCACGTCCGGCAGCGCGCGCCCCACGATCACGCTCATCGCGTAATCGAGGTAGGAGCGGCGCATCTCCTCTTCCAGGCTGACCGGCAGCGTTTCCTTGGCGAATTGATCCATGAGAGCGCGGTTTTTTTCGAGTCGCGGCGGAGCCCTTGAGAGAGTGAAATTTTATCAGCTTAGGACCTTTCGAACCACCGGATTCGCGCTCGCGGCCGGGCGATTTTCCCTCTGAGAAATCGTTGCCGCTCGCCCATGTGGTGTATGATCCCCGGCGTCGAAGAAGTTGCGCGCATGGGAGAAGCGCACGGCGCGTCCACGACAGAGGAGGACCCCTTGAAGAACCTGAAACTCGCGATCGGAAGCTCTGTCCTCTGCCTGCTCGCATCCTGCGCCACCGCCCCCGAACCGGCACCGCAGCCTCAGCCGGCGCCCGTGTCCCTGCCCGTGCTACCACCCGCTCGGCGCGAGGTCGCGCCGCCTCCTCCGCCCCCGCCCGCTCCCGCGCCCGTTGCCGCGCGATGCGACGCCGCTGTGACTTTCCAGAACGAGGAAGTCTTTGCATTCACGAAGTCGGAGCTCACGCAGGCGGCGAAGGCGCGTCTCGACCGCGACGTGGTCGCGAAGCTCGCGACCTGCGCAAGGGTCGAGGCCGTCGTCATCGAAGTGCATACCGACCGGCTGGGCAGCCATCGATACAATCAGAAGCTTTCCGAGCGGCGCGCCGAGAGCGTCAAGACCTACCTCGTCGGCAAAGGCACGGATCCCGACAAGATCGAGACGCTCGGCATGGGCAAGACCGTTCCCGCGAAGTTCTGTCCCGATATCAAGGGGCGGTCCGAACTGATCGCCTGCCTCGCCCCCAATCGGCGCGCTATAGTCTCGATCAAGGGTCCGGCGAGATAGATCACATTCGATGAATTCGAGTGCCCCGCCCGAGCGCGGGGCTTTTTTTTAGAAAATGCAAGCGGTCGACCTCCTCATCAGCGCGCGCTGGGTGATCCCGGTCGAGCCCGCGGGAGCGGTGCTCGACGACCATTGCGTCGCGGTCGCCGCAGGGCGCATCGTCGCGGTGCTGCCCTCCGCCGAGGCCGCGCGGGGCTTCGACGCCCGCGAGCATCTGCGCCTGGACAGGCACGCGTTGATTCCGGGGCTGGTGAATCTCCACACCCACGCGGCGATGACGCTCCTGCGCGGGCTCGCGGACGACCTCCCCTTGATGGCCTGGCTGCGGGACCACATCTGGCCCGCCGAAGCGAGGCACGTGTCGCCCGAATTCGTATACGACGGCACGCTGCTCGCGTGCGCCGAGATGCTGCGCGGCGGCGTGACCTGCTTCAACGAGATGTATTTCTACCCCGAGGCGGCGGCTCGGGCGGCGCTCGATTGCGGAATGCGCGCCGCTCTGGGCATCATCGCGTTCGAGTTCCCCACGTCCTACGCGGCCGACGCCGACGACTACATCGCCAAGGGCCTTGCCGCGCGCGACGCGCTCAGGGAGGAGCCGCTCCTTTCTTTCTGCATGGCCCCGCACGCGCCGTATACGGTCAGCGACAGGACTTTTGCGAAGCTCGTCACCATCGCCGAGGAGCTCGACCTTCCCATCCACACCCACCTGCACGAGACGGGAGCAGAGATCGACGAGAGCCTCGCCCGGTACAAGGCGCGGCCGCTCGAGCGCCTGCGCGCGCTGGGCATGCTGGGACCGCGGCTGATCGCGGCGCACGCGGTGCATGTCACGGGCGAGGAGATCGCGATGCTCGCGCACCACGGCGCCTCGATCGCGCATTGCCCCTCGTCGAACTTGAAGCTCGCGAGCGGACTCGCGCCAGTAGCAGCGATGATCGCGCGCGGTGTCAACGTCGGCATCGGCACGGACGGCGCGGCGAGCAACAACCGCCTGGATATGTTCCAGGAGATGCGCACCGCCGCGCTGCTCGCAAAGGCGGCGGGGAACGACGCCCAGGCGATGCCCGCGCATCAGGCTCTCGCCGCGGCCACGCTGCACGGCGCGCGCGCTCTCGGGCTGGAAACTTCGATCGGGTCGCTCGCGCCGGGCAAGCTCGCCGATCTGTGCGCGGTCGCCTTCGAAGAGCCGGAGCTCACCCCCTGCTACGACCCGGTCTCGCATCTGGTGTATTCGGCAGGGCGCGAGCACGTGTCGCATGTATGGGTCGCCGGGAAACCCCGGGTCCTGGAAAAAAAACTCGTGGGATTCGAAAATCGCAACTTGAATAATCGTGCCCTTCTGTGGCAGAATAAGTTAGCAGCAGAAACAAAAGCTTAAGGCGGCGTTTGCAGACTTCAAGGCGTACCCCAGCCGCTCGAGCCGCAGCTCGAGCCTCAACCTACGAGAGGAAAGCATGACCAAGAGACTGAGCACCGCGCTATCGGCGATTGTCCTGCTCGCGTTCGCGGGCTGTGCGGCCACACCGGAACCCGCACCCCCGCCGCCGCCTCCAGCACCCGCGCCGCGCCCAGTTGCGCCGCCCCCGCCTCCTGCGCCCGCGCCCAAAGCGGAGAAAATTACCACCGCCTCCACGGTGAATTTCGATTTCGACCGGTACGTGATCCGGCCCGATGCGAGGTCCAAACTCGACGACCTGGTCGGCAAGCTGCGCAGCGTCAACCTCGAGGTGATCATCGCGGTGGGGCACGCCGACCGCATCGGCAGCGACGCCTACAACATGAAGCTGTCGGTGCGCCGCGCCGACTCGGTGAAGGCCTACCTCGTCAGCAAGGGCATCGCGGCGAGCCGGATCTACACCGAGGGCAAGGGCGAGCGCCAGCCGGTCAAGGAGTGCAAGGGCGACAAGAAGACCAGGGAGCTGATCGCGTGCCTCGAGCCGAACCGCCGCGTCGAGAGCGAAGCCGTCGGTTCCGCCACGAAGTAAGAGCGCTTCCTTGAAAAAAAGCCCTGCCCAGGCAGGGCTTTTTTATTTCCCTGCCCCGGGCTAAGCTCGGTTCTCAAATGAACGCCGATCCCCAAGAGCTGGAAAAATTCAGCGCGCTCGCGCACCGCTGGTGGGATCCCGAGAGCGAGTTCAAGCCGCTCCACCAGATCAACCCGCTGCGCCTGGACTGGATCGACCGCATCTCGAAACTCGCCGGGAAATCGGCGCTCGATATCGGCTGCGGCGGCGGCATCCTCGCAGAAAGCATGGCGCGGCGCGGGGCGAGGGTCAAGGGCATCGACCTTTCCGACAAGGCGCTGAAGGTCGCGCAGCTGCACCTGCACGAGAGCAGGCTCGCCGTGGACTACGAGGCGATCTCGGCCGAGGATCTCGCCGCGCGCTCGCCCGGCGCCTACGACGTCGTCACCTGCATGGAGCTGCTCGAGCACGTGCCCGATCCGGCGAGCACCGTGCGCGCCTGTTCTCGACTCGTGCGAAGGGACGGCCGGGTGTTTTTCTCGACGATCAACCGCAACCTCAAGTCCTATCTCCTCGCGGTGATCGGCGCCGAATACGTGCTGAAGCTCCTCCCCAAGGGCACGCACGACTACGCGAAGTTCGTCAAGCCTTCGGAGCTCGCGCGCCACTGCCGCGACGCGGGGCTGGCCTTGCGCGAGATCACGGGAATGAGCTACAACCCGCTCACGCGGGTCTACTCGCTGGGTCCCGGCACCGATGTCAACTACCTCGTTTGCTGCGTGCGCGAGTGAAAACCGGGGTCGGCGCGGTCTTGTTCGACCTGGACGGCACCCTGGCCGATACGGCTCCCGATCTCGCGCGCGCGCTGAACCGGGTGCGCGCCGAGGAGGGCCTCCCGCCCCTGCCCTCCGAAGTCGCGCGCCCGCACACTTCGAGCGGCGCGCGCGGCCTGCTCAAGGCCGGCTTCGATGTCACGCCGGAAAGCGAGGGCTATCGCGCGCTGCGCGAGC
>VBCT01000084.1 GCA_005882235.1 Betaproteobacteria bacterium | reverse complement strand
GGGCGCGACGAAGCCGACGCCGAGAGAAAGCTGCGGCAGATGTACTTGCACTGCGAGATCCTGGAGCGCAGCGTCATGCAGCCCGCGGTGATGCAGCCGAGCTTGGCGCCGACTTCGAGTGCCCCGGACGGAACGAGCTTCGAAGAGATCGCTTCCCTGATCAGCAAGTAGCACCGGCCGCTGACGAAGCCTCGAGGAACCCCGAAGACAGCAACTCCTCCAGCAGGCCCGAGTAGTCCTCCGCCCCGCGGCTGTCGGGCGCATGGCTGAAAATATCCTTGCCGAGCATGGGGCTCTCGGCGAGGCTCACCGCTTCGGTGATGCGCGTCTGGCACAATTCCGCCCCGAACCGGGTGGCGAGCTTGCGCGCGATGTCGTGCGACATGCGCCGCCGCGAGTCGAACCGCGTCAAGAGGTAGCGACGCTCGACGCGCCGCTTCAGCACGTGCTCGAGCGCCCGCAGAGTGTTTTCGAGCGCGAGCGCCGCCCTCAGGGCGAGGTAGTCGGTCGAGATCGGGATCAGAACCCGTTCGGAGGCGAAAATCCCCGAGAGAGACAGCACTCCCAGCATCGGGCAGCAATCGATCAGCACGGGGCGCTTGCCTTCCCAGCCCGCATCCAGCCCCTGCTTGAGCTTGTTCAGAATGTCCGGCCCCTTGCCGAACATTGAATCCACCTTGATCAGCTCCATGTGCGCCGGGATGAGTTCGCCGCCGAAGCGAATCGGCCGCGCAACTTCCTTGAGCGGCTTGCCCGCGTTGAAGTACGCGAACAGACTTTCCCCGCTGGAGGCTCCCGGGTTGAGGATCGAGCTGAGATGCGACTGCGCGTCGAGGTCCACGAGCAGCGGCACCCCTCCCCGCCGCGCGAGCGCTGCGCCCAAGTTGAGCACGGTCGTCGTCTTGCCGACCCCGCCCTTCTGATTGAATACTGTCAGGCGCGTTCCCATGCCGAATTCGTTGTGCTAAGCTACTTGCCCTTCAGAGCAATTCGATTATCGCACAGGGCGACGAGATGACCCTTATCCGGCCAGCGCGTCACGTAGGCGCCGCGGCTTCGCCCATTCGGCCCGACACCCGACGACGCCGAGCGCGGCGATAAGCGCAATCGGCGCGCCTTGCGGCGCGTTTCCAAAGAGATTTTGGCGCAAGCGTTTCGCTGCGCCGTAAACGTTAACGGGTGATTCCATGTCTCATTCGATGAACACATACAGCCGGATTCCGGTCGCCTTTACCCGCGGCGAGCGCGTGTGGGTGTGGGACGAATCCGGCAAGAAGTACCTCGATGCGCTCGCGGGAATCGCCGTGAACACGCTCGGTCACGGTCACGCAAAACTGACGCGGGCGATCGCAGAGCAGAGCTCGCGCCTGATCCACACCTCCAACCTCTACCGCATCGCCGAACAGGAAAGACTCGCGGACAAGCTCGCGGCGATAAGCGGCACGGACAGCGTGTTCTTCTGCAACTCGGGTTGCGAGGCCAACGAGGCGGCGATCAAGCTCGCGCGCTTGTACGGCAGCGGCAAGGGAGTGGAGAGCCCCGGGATCGTGGTCATGGACAAGGCTTTCCACGGCAGGACGCTCGCGACGCTCTCGGCCACCGGCAACCGCAAAGTGCAGCAGGGATTCGAGCCCCTGGTGACGGGCTTCGTGCGCGTGCCGTTCAACGACATCGAATCGGTGCGCCAGGTCGCTTCGCGCGACAAGAGCGTCGTCGCCGTGCTGCTCGAGCCGATCCAGGGAGAAGGCGGAATCAATATCTCCTCGATGCGATACCTGCGCGAACTGCGCGAGCTCTGCGACCGCCAGGGTTGGCTTCTCATGGTGGACGAAGTCCAGTGCGGACTGGGCCGCACGGGCAAGTGGTTCGTCTATCAGCACGCCGAAATTCAGCCCGACGTCGTGCTGCTCGCCAAGGGCCTTGCCTCGGGCGTGCCGATCGGAGCCTGCCTCGCCCGCGGAGCCGCGGCCGCGGTGTTCAAGCCGGGAACTCACGGCTCCACGTTCGGCGGCAATCCGCTCGCCTGCGCGGCAGCCCTCGCGACGCTTGCCGCCATCGAGGAAGAAGGTCTCATGAAGAACGCCGAGCGCATCGGCGGGATCCTGCTCGCGGGGCTCCGCGAGGCCCTCGCGGGACGTCCGGGCGTGGCGGAGGTGCGCGGTCACGGCCTGATGATCGGCGTCGAGCTCGATCGGCCCTGCGGAGATCTGGTCGGGCAGGCGCTGGAGGCGGGCCTGCTCATCAACGTCACCATGGACAAGGTGATTCGGCTGCTGCCGCCGCTCATCATGAACGAAGGCGAAGCTTGCCAGGTCCTTTCCATCCTCGTTCCCCTCGTGCGTTCGTTCCTCGAGCAGCCCGCCGCCGTGCCCGCGCGCGCATGAAAAAGGCGCAGACCCTGCTGCGGCACTACCTGCAGTTCAAGGATTTCTCGCGCGAGGAGTACGAGCATCTGTTCGCGCGAACGCGCTGGATCAAGGACAAGTTCAAGCGCTACGAGCGCTACTGGCCGCTCGAGGACCGTACCCTCGCCATGATCTTCGAGAAGCCCTCGACGCGCACGCGCCTCTCGTTCGAGGCGGGAATGCACCAGCTCGGCGGCGCGGCAATCTATCTGTATACGCGGGACTCGCAGCTTGGGCGGGGGGAGCCGGTCGAGGACGCCGGGCAGGTGATCTCGCGGATGTGCGATCTGGTGATGATCCGCACCTTCCAGCAGGAGATACTGTCGCGCTTTGCCGCGAGCTCGCGCGTCCCGGTGATCAACGGCCTCACCAACGAATACCACCCCTGCCAGGTGCTCGCCGACATCTACACCTACGTCGAGCACCGCGGATCGATCCGGGGCAAGACGGTGGCCTGGATCGGAGACTCGAACAACGTGTGCAACACCTGGCTTCAGGCGGCGACGATCTTCGATTTCAACGTGCACGTCTCGACCCCGCCGGGCTACGAGGTGGAGCCCGAGCGCGCCGGGATCTACGACGACGCGAACTACGAGAGCTTCGCCGATCCGATGGACGCCGCGCACGGCGCCGACCTCGTCACCACGGACGTCTGGACCAGCATGGGCTTCGAGTCGGAGAAGGAAGAGCGCAGGCACGATTTCGAGAACTGGCAGGTGGACGCGGACATGATGCGGGCGGCGAAGAAAGACGCGCTGTTCATGCACTGCCTGCCCGCGCACCGCGGCGAGGAAGTCGCGGGCGAAGTGATCGACGGTCCGCAGAGCGTCGTCTGGGAGGAGGCGGAGAACAGATTGCACACGCAGAAGGCGCTGATGGAATTTCTCCTGCTCGGCAAGGTAAAGAAAGGCAAGGACAACAAGGTGAAAAGATGAAAGGCAAGGTCAAGAAGATCGTCCTCGCCTACTCCGGCGGGCTCGACACCTCGGTCATCCTCAAATGGCTGCAGGACACCTACGGATGCGAGGTCGTCACGTTTACCGCCGACATCGGCCAGGGCGAGGAGCTCGGGCCCGCGCGGAAGAAGGCGCGCAAGCTGGGCGTGAAGGAGATCTTCGTCGACGACCTGCGCGAGGAGTTCGCGCGCGACTTCGTATTCCCCATGTTGCGGGCGAACGCGATCTACGAGGGCGAATATCTTCTGGGAACTTCGATCGCCCGCCCGCTCATCGCGAAGCGGCAGATCGAGATCGCCCGCAAGACCGGAGCGGACGCCGTTGCGCACGGTGCAACCGGCAAGGGCAACGACCAGGTGCGCTTCGAGCTCGGCTACTACGCGCTCGAGCCGAATATCCGCGTGATCGCGCCTTGGCGCGAGTGGACGCTGGGCTCGCGGGAGAAGCTGCTCGAATACGCGGAGAAGCACGGCATCCCGATCGAAGGCACGAAAAAAGATGGGTCTCCCTACTCGATGGACGCGAATCTGCTGCACATCTCGTACGAAGGCCGCATCCTCGAGGACCCCTCGCGCGAGCCCGAGGAGGACATGTGGCGCTGGACCGTGTCGCCCGAAAGGGCTCCCAAGCGCGGCGAATACGTCGAGCTGGAATACCGGAGCGGGGACATCGTCTCCGTGAACGGGAAAAAGCTGAGCCCCGCGAAGGTGCTCACGGAGCTGAACCGCCTCGGCGGAAAACACGGCATCGGGCGGCTGGACCTGGTCGAGAACCGTTACGTCGGCATGAAGTCGCGCGGGTGTTACGAGACGCCGGGCGGCACCATCATGCTGAAAGCGCACCGCGCGATCGAGTCGATCTGCCTGGACCGCGAGGTCGCCCACCTCAAGGACGAGCTGATGCCCCGTTATGCCTCGCTCATCTACAACGGCTACTGGTGGAGCCCGGAGCGCAAGCTCCTTCAGACCCTGATCGACGGCTCACAACGCGGCGTGAACGGCGGCGTGCGGCTCAAGCTCTACAAAGGCAACGTCGCAGTCGTCGGCCGCGACTCGAAGTCGGATTCGCTGTTCGATCCCACGATCGCCACATTCGAAGAAGACCGCGGCGCCTACGACCAGGCCGACGCCTCCGGATTCATCCGCTTGAACGCGCTGCGGATGCGCATCGCCGCGAACCGGCGGAAAGGACGCTGAGCTGCCGCCCGATCGGTCAGCGCTCGCCGGGAGGGCCGCGCCGGTTCCTATTC
>VBCT01000083.1 GCA_005882235.1 Betaproteobacteria bacterium | reverse complement strand
CGCGCAGCGCTCGGAACAGCTCGCGATAGGCTCGGGGCGGCCGGCCCGCGGCGCGCTCCTCGCGCGCGTTGCGCGCGAGCGCGCGCAGGCGCTGGGTGTCGATGCCCGGATGGGCGTGGACCAGCGCGCCGATCGCGCCGTCGTTCTCCAGCAATTTCTCGCGCCAGCGCTCGATCCGGTGAACTCGCGCGGTCTCTTCGGTCGAGACCCCGTCCCACGCCTTGAGCTTCTCGCGGATCGGTTCCGGGTCGACCGCGCGCATGAGCCTGCCGATGTATTGCAGCTGTCGCCGCCGCGCCTCGTGCTTGGTGATGCGTCGCGCCCGCTCGATCGCGTCTTGCAGGTCTTCAGGCAGCGCGATCGCAGCGAGCTGCTCCGAATTGAGCCCGATCAGGCGCTCGCCAAGGGTCTGCAGCTCGTGCATGGCGCGTTTGCGCGCGGTCTTGCTGGGCTTCTCCTCGGCGTGCACGTTCCAGGGAAGGGAGTGGTGAGCTGATATCATAGCGTCTTTCCCCCGCGTCCCCGTATGGCTCCCAGCCGCTTCGCCCACGATCTCGACGCGTTGAAGACCATTGCCTCGGATGCCTTGGCGTACGCCCTTGAAAAAGGCGCGAGCGCCTGTGAAACCGAAAGCTCCGACGGCTACGGTCAGACGGTGACGGTGCGCAAGGGCGAGGTCGAGACCATCGAATACAACCGCGACAAGAGCCTCGCCGTGACCGTATACGTCGGCAAGCGGAAAGGCCACGCGAGCACCGCAGATTTTGCCCCACGCGCGATGCGCGATACGGTTGAGGCGGCCCTGACGATCGCGCGCTTCACCGCCGAGGACGAGAGCGCGGGGCTCGCGGATCCGGAGGAGCTGGCGCGCGACCCGCAAGACCTCGACCTCTTCCATCCCTGGGATCTGCCCGTCGAGCGGGCGATCGCGATCGCGAAGGCCTGCGAGGCCGCCGCATTCCGCCTGGACGAGCGCGTGGTAAACTCCGAGGGCGCCAGCGTCTCCTGCCAGCAATGGCATTTCGCCCTCGCCAACAGCCACGGCTTCCTGGACGGTTTTCCCACGTCGCGGCACACGATATCCTGCGCGGTGATCGCCGCGGAGGACGGCCGCATGCAGCGCGACGACTGGTACGTATCGCAGCGTTCCGCGCAGGACCTAGCCGAACCCGAAGCCGTCGGCGATTACGCCGGCAGGCGCGCCCTCGCGCGGCTCGGAAGCCGCAAGATCGGAACGGTGCAGGCGCCGGTGCTGTTCGAGGCGCCCGTGGCGAACGATTTGCTCGCGACCTTCGTCTCGGCGGTGAGCGGGGGAAACCTCTACCGCAAAGCCTCGTTTCTCCTCGACAGCCTCGGCAAGGAAGTTTTCTCGCCGCAGGTCACCCTGGTCGAGCGGCCGCACCTGCCGCGTGCACCGGCGAGCTCCTGGTACGACGACGAAGGCGTCGCCACGCGCGACCGCGACGTGGTGAAGGAGGGCGTGTTGCGCGGCTATTTTCTCGGCAGCTATTCCGCGCGCAAGCTCGGAATGAAGACCACCGGCAGCGCAGGCGGCAACCACAATCTGATCCTCGAGGGCGGCGGGCTCGATCTTCCGGGGCTCATCAGGTCGATGGGGCGCGGACTGCTGGTCACCGAGCTGATCGGGTTCGGGGTGAATCTCGTCACCGGCGACTACTCGCGCGGCGCTGCGGGCTACTGGGTGGAGGGGGGCGAGATCCGGTACCCCGTGGAGGAAATCACTATCGCGGGCAACCTGCGCGACATGTTCCGCTCGGTCGCGGCGGTCGGAGCCGACAAGCTCACGCGCGGCTCGCGCACCTGCGGCTCGATCCTCATCGAGGAAATGACCATCGCCGGAAACTGACCTCCGCGCCTAGTCACCGGAGGTATAATCGGCCCGCTTTCCATCCAAGGAGGGGATCACCAATGAAAAGACGCGAATTCCTGAAGAATGCCGGGCTGGCAGCGGCGGCGGGAGCGGGCCTCGTCACTGCGGCGCAGGCGCGGGCGCAGCAGACCTCGGGACTGCCCAGCCTCCAGTGGCGCCTCGCGGCAAGCTGGCCGAAGAGCCTGGACACGCTGTTCGGCGGAGCGGAGCTGGTTGCCAAACGCGTCGCGGAAATTACCGACGGAAAATTCCAAATCCGCGCGTTTGCGGCCGGCGAGATCGTGCCCGCCCTGCAGGTGCTCGACGCGGTGCAGGCCGGCACAGTGGAACTCGGCCACACCGCGACGTATTACTATTTCGGCAAGGATCCGACGTTCGCTCTGGGCACCGCGGTGTGCTTCGGCATGAACACCCGGCAGCAGAACGCCTGGTGGTATTTCGGCGGAGGTTCCGAGGCGATGGCGCCGCTGTTTAAGGAATACGGCTGCATCGCGCTGCTCTCCGGAAACACGGGCTGCCAGATGGGCGGCTGGTTCCGCAAGGAGATCAAATCGGTCGCCGACCTGAAGGGCATGAAGATGAGGATCGGCGGCATGGCGGGCCTGGTGCTGGCGAAGCTGGGCGTGGTGCCGCAATTGATCGGCGCTCCGGATATCTATCCCGCGCTCGAAAAGGGCACGATCGATGCGGCCGAATGGGTGGGACCCTACGACGACGAGAAGCTCGGCTTCAACAAGGTCGCCAAGAACTACTACTATCCCGGGTTCTGGGAAGGCGGGCCGATGCTGATGACGCTCGTCAACGAAAAAAAATGGAACGAGCTGCCCAAGCCCTACCAGGCGGCGCTCACCGCGGCTTGCGGTGAGGTCAACTCATGGATGCCGGCTAAATACGACGAGCAGAACCCGCAGGCGCTGCGCCGACTGATCGCGAGCGGCACCAACCTGCGGCCGTTTCCCAGATCGGTGATGGAAGCGGCCGAGAAGGCGTCCTACGAGCTCTACGACGAGCTCAAGGCGAAGAGCAAGCACTGGGCGACTGTTTATCCGCAGTGGAAGAAATTCCGCGACGAGCAGTTCCTGTGGTTCCGCGTAGCCGAATCGACCTACGACAACTATTCGTTTGCCTCGAAGCTCGGCGCCGGGAAGGGATAGCCGGTTATTTCTTGAAGAGATTCTCGAGGTCGTCGGCTTCGCGTTTCTCCCTTGCCCTTTCGCCCGATTTCCGCTCCGCATCGGATTTCGCGCCGTCCGGTGTACCGAAGTCGGGCGGCGTCTGGTCTCGAGTATCCTCGCTGTCCGAGGGAACGAAGCTCTGGACCTTGGACGGATCGCCGCTGGTCTTCACCACGTTCCCGGTGACCAGCCCGGGAAAACCGATCACGATGCCCACCATGATGACCTGAATCACCACGAAGGGCACCGCTCCCCAGTAGATCTGCCCGGTGGTGACCGGAGGCGTCAGCTTGCCGGTCAGCTTGTCGAGGTACTCCCTGCCGGGGGCCACGCTGCGCAGGTAGAACAGGGCGAAACCGAACGGCGGATGCATGAAGGAAGTCTGCATGTTGACGCCGAGCAGCACCCCAAACCAGATCAGGTCGATGCCGAGCTTGTCGGCGACCGGCCCGAGCAGCGGCACGATGATGAACGCCAGCTCGAAGAAATCGAGGAAGAATGCGAGCAGGAACGTCAGCACGTTGACGACGATGAGGAATCCGATCTGTCCTCCGGGAAGGCTCGTGAGCAGGTGCTCGACCCAGAGATCGCCGTTGACGCCGCGGAAGGTGAGGCTGAACACCGTCGAGCCGACCAGGATGAAGACCACGAACGAGGTGAGCTTCGCCGTCGAGTTCATCGCTTGCCTCAGCAGCGACCAGGTCAGGCGCCGGTTGATCAGGGCGAGCACCAGCGCGCCGGTGGCGCCCATGGCGCCGCCCTCGGTCGGGGTGGCCCAGCCCAGAAAGATCGTGCCCAGCACGAGAAAGATGAGCGCGAGCGGCGGAATCAGCACCAGCAACACGCGCACGAGCAGTTTAACGCCGCGCAGCTTGCGCGCTTCGGGCGGCAGGGCCGGCGCGGAATTCGGGTACAGCATCGTCGCGCCGAGCACGTAGACTGTGTAGAGCGCCGTGAGGACGAGCCCGGGGAAGATCGCGCCGGCGTACATGTCGCCGACGGATTTCCCGAGTTGGTCCGCGAGCACGATGAGCACGAGCGAAGGCGGGATGATTTGCGCCAGCGTCCCGGAGG
>VBCT01000082.1 GCA_005882235.1 Betaproteobacteria bacterium | reverse complement strand
GTGCCGCGCGCTCCAGGGCATTTCTGCGCCTTCGGCATGCTGTTCTCGGATCTGCGCTACGACTTCGTGCGCACCTGGTTCACGCGGCTCGTGGACGCATCGTTCGACTCGATCGAGAGAGTCTACGAATCGCTGATCGCCGACGGAAAGAAGGCACTCGCCGCGAGCGGCGTCCGGGCCGAGGGCGTTGCCGCCGCGCGCGCCGCCGACATGCGCTATGTCGGGCAGGAGCACCCCGTGACCGTGGAGCTGCCCGCCGAAGTTTTCCGTCGCCGCAGCCGCGATGCGTTGAAGCGGCGCTTCGACGAGGAGCACCTGCGGCGCTACGGCACATGCGCCCCCGAAGAAGCAGCCGAGATCGTGAGCCTGCGCGCGACGGTGACGGGCGCGATGAAGAAGCCACGGCTCGAGCGCATCGCGCGCGGCGGGCGTTCGCCGCTTTCCTCCGCGCACCGCGGCAAACGCAAGGTCTACTTTGCCGAGATCGGGAGGTCGCACGCGACGCCGAGCTATGCGCGCGAGGGATTGAAGGCGGGGAACCGCATCGAAGGCCCGGCGCTGGTGGAGGAGCATGCCTCGACAACGGTCCTCCTGCCCGGTGACGCCTTGCGCGTGGATGAATTCGGAAATCTCGCCATCGAAGTCGGCCGGAGAACGAAATGAAACGCGCAAAGGCGGAACGGCGCGTCAAGGCGGACGCCGTCCTGACTGAGATCGTGCGCAACGGCGTCATCGCGGTGACCGAGGAGATGAAGACCAATCTCATGCGAACCGCCTACAACATGATCGTCTACGAGGCGCTCGATTTCACCGTGGGCCTCTATACGGCGGAGGGCGAGACGGTGTCGATCGGGCTCGGGTTGCCGAGCTTCATCCGCGGCATGGCGGAAACCGTCAAGGCGAAGCTCGCGCACTTCGGGAAGGACGGCCTCGAGCCGGGCGATATCCTGGTCACGAACGACGCCTACACCACGGGCAGCCACCTCTACCACTTCACCTTCAGCCTGCCGATCTTCCACCAGGGGAAGCTCTCGGGATTCGCCTGCTGCATGGCGCACTGGACCGACGTCGGCGGCGTGCTCGGCGGTGTGACCACCGACATCTACTCCGAGGGCCTTCAGATCCCGATCGTGAAGTACGCCAAAGCGGGCGTGGTGAACCAGGACCTCGTCGACATCATCCGCATGAACGTGAGGATTCCCGAGCGCGCAATGGGAGACCTGCGCGCCCAGATCACCGCGGTAAAGACGGGCGAACGTCGCTTTCTCGAGCTGCTCGAGCGCTACGGGCGCGAAGAAGTGCTCGCCGCAATCGCGAACATCATGGACCAGTCGGAAGCCGCGACTCGTGCGCGCACGCGCACCATCCCCGACGGCAGCTACGAAGCCGAGTCTTTCATGGATGACGACGGCGTGGACATCGGCAAGCCGGTGCCGATCAAGGTGCGCGTGGTGAAAAAAGGCGAGGAGATGACGATCGACCTCTCGCAGGTGAGCCCGCAGGTGCGCGGTTTCTACAACTCAGGCGCGACCACCGGCTACTCCTGCGCGCAGGTCGCCTACAAGTGCCTCACTTCCCCGACCGATTACCCGATCAACGAGGGGAGCTTCCGACCCCTCAAGGTGATACTCGCGCCCGGCACGGTGGTGAGCGCGGTGAAACCGGCGGCGATGCGCTGGTGGATGACGTTTCCGATGACGGTCGTGGATACCGTCTTCAAGGCAATGGAGCAGGCGATCCCGGAGCGCACCATCGCCGCGCACCACGCCGACCTGTGCGTGGCGCTCATCAACGGCATCTCGCCCAAGGACGGCCGGCTCTTCCTCGCCGGCATCGGTCCTTCGGGAGGCGGCTTCGGCGCGAAGCTCACCGAGGACGGCATGAGCGCAACGGTGTGCCTGAACGACGGCGACACCCACAACCATCCGGTGGAGCAGATGGAGGCGAAGTACCCGATGCTTTTCGAGCGGCACGCGCTGCGCGAAGACTCCGGAGGGGCGGGACGCCATCGCGGGGGACTCGGCACGGAGCAGGTAGTGCAGGCCCGCTCGTCGATCAACATCAACATCCAGGTCGATCGCGTGCACTGCCCGCCGTGGGGCCTCGCCGGAGGCCATCCCGGCGCCGGCAACCAAGTGACCCTGCGCATCGGGGGAAGGGAGATCACCGATCTCCCGAACGCCAAAGTGCTGATGAAGGGGCTCGAGCGCGGAGATGCCATCACGATCCGCGCGGGCGGCGGTGGCGGCTTCGGACCGCCGGAAGAGCGCGACCCTGAAGCCGTGGCGAACGACGTGCGCCAGGGTTACGTATCGCCAACGGTCGCCAGCGACACCTACGGCGTCGTCCTGGATCCACGGACGTTCGCCGTCGACGCGGCGGCGACGGCGAGGCGGCGCGCGGAGATGAAACGAGACTCGCAGCAAAACGACGTGCATCCCATCAACCAAAGGAGGGGAACATGAGCAGCGCACCCGGCGTCACCCCCGCGCAAATCGCAGCACGGATCGAGCGTTTGCCGTTCTCACGCTGGCATGTGAAGCTGCGCGTCGTCATGGGCGTCGCGACTTTCTTTGACGCCTTCGACGCGCTCGCGATCGCCTATGTGCTCCCCGTCCTGATCCCCCTGTGGAAGCTTGCGCCCGGGCAGATCGGCCTTCTCATCTCGATCGGCTTCGCGGGGCAGCTCGTGGGGGCGATCCTGTTCGGCTGGCTCGCCGAGCGCCTCGGTCGCGTGCGCGTTGCGGCCTGGACGATCGGCATCTTCTCGGTGTTCAGCCTGGTGTGCGCATTCTCCTGGAGCTACCCGTCCATGCTCGTCTTCCGCTTCATCCAGGGCCTGGGTCTGGGCGGCCAGGTGCCGATCGCCGCGGCCTACATCAACGAGATCGCCAAGGCCGAGAAGCGCGGCCGCTTCTTCCTCCTCTACGAGGTGATCTTCCCGGTGGGCCTGCTCACCGTCGCGCTCGTCTCGACCTGGGTGGTGCCGAATCTCGGCTGGCAGTGGATGTTCATCATCGGGGCGCTGCCGGTCCTGCTCGCCACGGTGATGCGCCGCGTCCTGCCCGAGTCACCGCGCTGGCTCGCCTCGCGGGGACAGCTCGAGCAAGCCGGAAGAGTGATGAAGTCGATCGAGGACGAAGTCTCCGCAAGAGGCGCAAGGCCGCTGCCCGCGCTGCCTTCGAACATTCCGCCGGTTTCCGCAGCCAAGGCGAGCTGGCGCGACCTCTTCTCGGGCATTTATCTCTCGCGCACGCTCGCGGTCTGGGTGATGTGGTTCTGTACGTATCTCATCGTCTACGGAATATCCGGATGGCTGCCGACGATCTACCGCACCATCTTCAAGCTGCCGCTGCAGCAGGCGCTGCAGTATTCGCTCGCCGCGACGGCGGCCGGATTGGTCGGGGCGCTCGCCTGCGCCTACCTCATCGACCGCACCGGACGGCGCGCGTGGTTCACCATGGCCTTCTTTCTGGGAGCGCTGCCGTTGTTCATACTGTGGATACGCGGAGCCGGCAACTCCGCCATCGACGTGATGATCTACGCCTCGGTGAGCTACGCCATGATCAACACGCTCGCGCTCGGCCTGTATCTGTACACGCCGGAAATCTATCCGACGCGCGTGCGCGCGGTCGGCTCCGGAGCCGCGACCGCCTGGCTGCGCGTCGCCTCGATGATCGGACCGTTCATGATAGGCGCGATCCTGCCCCAGGCCGGCCTCGGGACGGTGTTCCTCGTGTTTGGCATCGCTGCGGTGATCGGCGGAGTGGTTGCCGTGCTGTTCACGCTGGAGACCCGCGGGCGCGTCCTCGAGGAGCTTTCTCCTTAAATACCTCTACAGAATGAAGAAAGGCCCGCGTCTAGCGGGCCTTCCTTCCGTGTCAGCGCGTCTGCGCGTCGTGCTTCTCGCGGTAAATGCGCTTGCTCTGCCTGTTCTCCGCCTTCTGGATGCGCCGCTGCTCGTTCGGTCCCACGCGCCCGTCGGCTCCCGCGCGCGCCTCGGCCCGGTTGACACGCGCCTGACCGCGCTCGAGCTTCGCGGCCTCGCGGTTGGTGAGCTGCCCCGACTGGATGCCCTGCTCGATGCGCTGCTGCTGGTTTACGTTGCGCTGAACGTCGGCCTGCATGCGCTGCGAGGAGGCCGAGTTGGGATTGCCCCTGGCGGCGTTGTTCTCGAGCCGGTTGATCTGGCGGCTTTCCTGGTTTTGCGCGCGCTGG
>VBCT01000081.1:501-5872 GCA_005882235.1 Betaproteobacteria bacterium | reverse complement strand
CCTTGATGGTCACGGTGCGTGCGCGCAGCTTCCTGCGTTCGAGCCCTTCGGCGGTGCGGCGCGCGATGCGCTCGATCTCGCCGCGGATCTTCTCCAGGTCGGTGAGGTCTTTCTCGTAGGTGTTCTCGTCGGAGAGCGATTTCCTCTGCCGGTCGGGCTCGACCAGGCGCGGATCCTCTCCGCGCGAGAGGGATTTCAACCAGCCGGCGAGGCTTCCCACCGCGCGACGCAGCCGCTCGTCCTCGGCCGCGCGCACGTCGAGCAGCCGCTCGATGCCGATCGCGCGCAGCTTTTTCGCGGTGACGGGGCCCACGCCCGAGAGCGCCTCGACCGGCAGCTCGCGAAGGAACTCCTCGACTCTCTCGGGCGCGATCACGGTGAGCCCGTCGGGCTTCTTCCAGCCCGAGGCGATCTTGGCGAGGAACTTGTTGGGCGCGACGCCCGCGGAGGCGCTGAGATTCAGTTCCGCGCGAATGAGCGCTTTCAGATTCCTCGCGACATTGCTCGCGAGCGGCTCGCCCCAGAGATTGTCGGTGACATCGAGGTAGGCCTCGTCGAGCGACAGCGGTTCGACGAGCGGGGTACAGGAGCGCAGGATCGCCATCACCTGCTGCGAGACCGCGCGGTAGCGCGCAAAGTCGGGCCGCACGATGACGAGCTCGGGGCACAGGCGCAGCGCGCGGGCCATCGGGATGGCCGAGCGCACGCCGAAGGCGCGCGCTTCGTAGCTCGCCGCGGCCACCACGCCGCGCGACTCCGCCGGGCCGCCTACGGCGACCGGCCGGCCGCGCAGCTCAGGGCAGTCGCGCTGCTCCACCGACGCATAGAACGCGTCCATGTCCACGTGAATGATGCGGCGCGGCGATTCGAGCATGGAGAAGTGTAGCGCGCTGCGCCGGGGGGCAGGAGCCTTTGCAGGGGACAAGGCAGGGCATTCCAAGTAGCATTGCGAAACAGGCCCGGTCCAAGGGGAATAATCGCGGCCCGCGGCCTGTTTTAGCAGAGCATCACACAATCACACAAGGAGGAGACATGAAACGCATATTTCTTGCAGCTCTTGCCTGCGGACTGGCGGCGGCCGCTTCCGCGGTCTGGTCGCAGGCGCCGGCACGCCCGCAGATCGCGACGACGAAGGTCGACGGCACGGAAGGCGTATACATCTTCCGCAACGGCAATCACCAGGCGATGTTCGTCGTCACCCGGGACGGCGTGATCGCCACCGACCCGGTCGCCTACGGGCGCCCGACCGGCGGAGCGACCTACGTCGCCGAGATCAGGAAGGTCACCGACAAGCCGATCAAGTACCTCGTCTACAGCCATCACCACTACGATCATGTCGCCGGCGGCCAGGCGTTCAAGGATGCCGGCGCGAAAATCGTCTCCCACAGGAAGGCGAAGGAGCGCCTCGCAGTCCTCGGGGATCCGGCGACGCCGCTGCCCGACGAGACGTTCGACGAGAAGAGGACGATCACGCTCGGCGGCACCGCGCTCGAGCTGACCTATCTCGGTCTCAACCACTCCGACAGCTCGCTCGTCATGCGCCTGCCGAAGGAGAAGATCCTTTTCGTGGTGGACTTCCTCCCGGTCGGGTCGGTGCCGGGACGCGGCATGATCGACTTCTATCCGCTCGAGGCGGAGCAGTCGATCAAACAGGTGCTGGCGATGGACTGGGAGCGCCTCGTCCCCGGCCATCCCGGGCCGGGCGACCGGCTGGGGACCAAGCAGGATGTGCAGGACCAGCTCACTTTCCTGCAGGACGCCTCGGCGGCGGTGAAGGCCGCGGCGCGCGAAGGGAAATGCTGGGAACCGGCGGAGAAGGAGGTCAAGCTGCCGAAGTACGAGAAATGGCCCGGCTACGAGAACAACCTGCAGTTCGTGACGCGGCGCTACTGCGGCTTGTGGGGGCGCGGCACCTGAAGACCAAGCGTGATTTCGGGGAAGACGGCCGGGGCGCGCTCTGGCCGTTTTCGTTTCCGCCGCCGACTCCAACGCGCTTCGCCTGCGTCCTTGCTATACTGGCGGGATCGAATTCCACTTGGGTCAGTCCTCTGCATCCCTTTCGGGCTGCATCGATTCTGGTTTCTCCCACCGACAATTTGATGCCCCGCGCACTCCGGCGCGGGGCGACTTCATACCTGGAGCATCCATGCCTATCGGCACCGTGAAATGGTTCAACCCGAGCAAGGGTTTCGGCTTCATTCAGCCTGACGACAAGTCCAAGGACGTGTTCGTGCACATCTCGGCGGTGGAGCGCGCCGGACTCGGCACTCTCAACGAGAATCAAAAGATCTCCTACCAGCTCGAACAAGGGCAGAACGGCAAGACCTCTGCGGTCGATTTGAAAACCGTTTGACCCCTCCGGCCTTCATTGAGCGATCTGTAAATGTGTTACCGTGATCGCTGCGAGGAAGGAGATTCATGGCGATGCACCGCGAGGAGCGCGGGAGATATTTGATCGAGGCGAGCGCGTTTCACCTCGGGGACGGGAACAAGTGGCAGCCCCGGCTCACGATGACGCGGATGGCGTGTGCGAACGCCTTGTCGAAGAGCCAGTCGTTTCCCGGGCTGACCCCGCTGTTCGAAACCGCGAAAGGCGCTGTTCGCTACGCAGCCGATCTCGGTCGGAGCATGGCCGACGAAGGATCGCCGCGGCTGAAGGTATAGCGGCGCGCGGCGAACGACTCCGGCGGATCAATCCACCACGGCGACGACCTGGATCTCCACCAGCTGCTCCGGCTCGCCCAGCTCGAGCACTGCGAGGTTGGTCGTGGTCGGCTTGTGGTTGTGGGGCGCGAAGTAGGAGTTCACCACCGCGCTCGCCTTGCCGATGTCGCCCATGCGCGGGCGAGCGCGAAAGATGAATACGTGCACCACGTCCTTGGGCGAGGCGCCCGCGGCCTTCAGCGTTTCCATGATGCCGTCCATCGTCTGGCGCACCTGACCCTCCAGGTCGTTCGTCAGGTACTTGAGGATCTGCTCGCGCTTGTGCGGATGGTCGTGGTACACGGGCAGCGCGGTGCCGCCGGCGAGCCAGAGGATCTTGCCGCTCTTCACCTTGATCGCGGGCGAGAACGGCATGAACACGCTCTTGTCGTAGTTGGGGTGGTGGATGATTTCCAGATGGTTGCCGCTTTGCGCGCGCGCGGGCGCGGCGGCGAAGGTGAAGGCGAACGCGCCGCATGCAAAGACGGCGAGTGCGGCGGAAGTGCGAGCGAGTTTCCTGGCGTTCATGGTGAATCCTCCTTGGGGTTTGAATGTCGGCAGCCGGTCGGGGCTGCGTGGCTTGCGGAAAAAAACGCCCCGGGGAGATCCCGGGGCGTTTTGTTTGCAGGAGCGAAAAGCAGATCCTTCGCTTCGCTCAGGATGACGTATCGCTTTTCAGCGATACGTCAGTTCGCGAGCGGATCAGGACGAATCTGGATCTTGTAGACCTTGGGCCGGTTCTGCGTACCGCCTTCGTTGTGGAACACGGTGCGCGTGCCCGACATCGTCCACAGGCCTTTGCCTTTCCAACCGGCGCTCGGGTCGTCGACGCGGCCGTCCACCAGCTTGGTGTTGAACCCCAGCGGATACGGCACGCGCAGGTCCACCATCTTGCCGTCCACCACCGCGAGCAGCGACTCGGCGCCGTTGGCCGAGGCGATCGGTACGTTCGCCCCCAGTCCCAGGGTGTTGTAGCGGTCCACCCAGATGTAATAGGCATGGTTCGCGCTGCCCGCAGGATCAAGGCCTTTGAATTGCGGGCCGGGCATGCGGTACAGGGTCCAGCCTTCCGGACATAGCTTGCCGCTCGCCGCCCCGGGCCCGTTCAGCGGACCCGTGCATTTCCTCCGGTCGAAGCTCGCGATGTGCCCGCTCGCGAGCGGCACCCAGACGACGCCGTTGAGGTCCATGTCGATGCCGCGCGGGCTCCATGCGCCTTCCGGCGGCACATAGACTTCGGCCAGCGTGGTTTCCGACGGATTGGGTCCCGGCACGAGGCGAATGAGATAGCCGGGCTGGTCCAGGCGCCCGAAGCCGATGCCCATCGACTGGCCCCATACCGAATCGTCCACCGGGCTCGGCATGATGCCGTAGAAACCGGCCGTCAGCCGGGTGTCACCCTCGTCACGTCTGCCGTTGCCGTTGGTGTCGACGATGACGGGCGTCCAGCCCTGCGATTTCGCCGAGTCGCCGGTCTCAAGGAACATCTTGGTGTTCACCCAGCCGACCACGCTGGCCTGCGGGCCGCCCTGGCTCAGCCACAGCGTCCTGTTGGCATCGTGGCCGAAGTATAGGTGGTGCGTGGAGAAGCAGGTATCGACATGCTGCCACTTGCCGGTCTTTGGATCGTAGACGGAGACTTGGCGCACCGACGCGTCGAGCGGGGCGACTTTCGCCGAGGGATGACCGGATCCCTTCTTGCAGAAATCCGGGTTGGGCGCCGGCCGGATCCTGGCGCTGAACCATACGCGTCCCTCGCTATCCATCATCGCGTTGTGAATGCTCGAGTGGCCGTCCCAGATCGGCTCCTTGCCCCAGTAGGCCGAGGGCTGCATCGGCAAGTCCGTGGACGACGGCGTCTTGGGATTGGGAACGGGGTGCCTGATCTGCGAGGCCGTGTGCGTCACCGGGTCGAGGACCGGAATCAGGTCCGTGCTTTCCTCGGGCGCGCCGTAGATCGGGCCGTTGGCATTGAGCCGCGGATTGTCCCGGTCGGTCGAGATGCCGTCGTGCAGATAGTATTTCGGCGTCGAGAAATCCCACATGGTGACCACCATGTTGCGTTCGACGCCCTGCGGCCGCTCCGGTTTCGCGAAAGGGAGCTCGCCCGCCGCGATGCGGTCGGTCCAGTCGGCAAAATTCTTCAGCGCGGCGTCGACGCCCATGTAGCCGAGGCTGAGCGCCATGTTGCCCATCGCCTGGCCGGACTGCGTGCGCCTCGCGGCACCGTGCGCATGCCCTTGCTGCCGAGCGAGTGGCAGGACTGGCAGGCGTTCTTCACCGTGTCGACCCATTCCTCCTGCGTCTTGATGTTCGACGAGATGCCGTTGCCCTTCTCGCCGGTGCCGGGAAATTCGCTCTTGGCGGGGATGTTGATCATCGAATACCAATACATGCCGGGATAGTATTCCGCTGCCGCGGCTGCGCTGGGCGCGGGCACTGCGGTCAGGTTTAGAGTTTTTCCCGGCGTGCTGCTCACCTTGGGCGAATCGACCAGCCCGTAGCCGCGCACCCACACGCCGTAGTTCGCCTTGGGAAGATCGGGTATGAGGAAACGCCCGAGATCGTCGGTGACGACGAGCTTGGCGAATTTCGTCGGAAGGTCGTTGGTTTCCGCGATGACCCAGACGCCGGCCTCGGGACCGTTCGGGCCGGTGACGACGCCTGC
>VBCT01000081.1:0-421 GCA_005882235.1 Betaproteobacteria bacterium | reverse complement strand
ATATTCATGAATCCCCCTTTGGATGCGGCCGAGGGCCGCGATGGAAGTCTGATTATCCGGTCCGACGTTCGCTGAAGCCACGCTTTTGCGCGCATCAGAATGCACCTTTCCGTGCGTCTCGGCAAGCGGGGAGGTCGCGGCTGGCGCTTCGCGTTTCCCGCGCGCGGCGCGCGGGTGCTAGGATCGCAGCGCCATGAAAATCACCTCGATCGACAGCTACGTACTCACCATTCCCACTCCGCAGCCGATGGCGCGGAACTACGCGCAGCAGAAGCTCGTCGTCGCGGAGATCGCGACCGACGAGGGGGTGAACGGCCTCGGCTACAGCCTGGTCTTCGGCGGAGGAGGTGCGGAGGCCGTGCACGCGTATCTAGCGACGCGCCTTGCGCCCGCTCTCATCGGCGAAGACCCGCTCTTCGTC
>VBCT01000148.1 GCA_005882235.1 Betaproteobacteria bacterium | reverse complement strand
GCGCGACGACTCGCCGGCGCGCCTGGTCATCTGCTTCCACGGCGACGCGAAGCGGCTCGACATCGGCGAGCGCAACACGCTGAGGCTGTACAAGGCGCTCACCGGCGAGATGCTGCCGTACGCCATGCTCATGTACGTCTGGGCGAGCGACGCGCCGGTCGGCACCATCGCCTCGAGCGTCTACACCGAGAAGATACAGATGATCGTGGTCGAAAGAGGCGGCGGCACCGGCAAGTGGCGCGAGTTCCGGCGCAACGTGCTCGAGGACTACCGGCACGCCTTCGGCG
>VBCT01000147.1 GCA_005882235.1 Betaproteobacteria bacterium | reverse complement strand
GGTGATGACCGACGCCGACGACACGCGCGCGAAGACCCGCGCGCAGTACGGCGATATCACCTTTCGGCTCGCGCAATGAGGACGAGCTAGCGGCCTAGCGGGCCGCGCTGCCGCCCGTTCCTTCGGGACGGGTGTCCGGTGACGGCTGCGCCGGCAGGCCGCCCTGCGCGGGAGCCCGGCGCAGCGGCACGTACCAGACCGAGGGCTTGATGCCGCCGCCCTGCGGATAGAGGTCCATCAGGTCGTACACGGTGCGCGGCATCTCGGTCGAAACCTTGAGCCCGAGCAGGCGCGCGGCCTGCACGGTGATCGGGAAATCGTGCGTCCAGCGGCCCTCGGAAAGCACCGTGGCGACCTGCAGCGCCTGCTTCTCGGGCATGTGCTTCAGGAGGACCTGGATGACGAAGCTCGCCACCTGCACGCGCGCTTTCTGCGCGATGTCGGCGAGGACGAGCATTTCGTCCGAAACGTTTCGCGGCCCCTTGATCCCCACCGCCTTGACGATGGAGGCCGCGGGCATGTCGCCGATCTGCGGGTCGACCGGTCCGAGCACCGCGTTGGCGTCCATCACGATCTCGTCCGCGGCGAGCGCGATCAGGGTGCCGCCGCTCATCGCGTAGTGCGGCACGAACACGGTCACCTTCCCCTTTCGCTCGACCAGGGCCTTGGCGATCTGCTCGGCGGCGAGCACCAGTCCGCCCGGCGTGTGCAGGATGATGTCGATCGGCTGCTCCGGAGGCGTCAGGCGGATGGCACGCAGCACGGCCTCGGAATCGTCGATGCTGATGCTGCCCGCCACGGGGACGCCCAGCAGGCTCGCGCCTTCCTGGCGATGGATCATCGCGATCACCCGGGAGCTGCGCTCGCGCTCGAACTGGCCGAGCGCTGCCGCGCGCTGCCGTTCGATCCCGCGCGAGCCGGTGAGCTGAAGGAGGACGATGACCGCGAGCAGCAGCCAGAATGCGGCGCGCGCGAGATTCGCAAGATGCTGTGACCAGAGACGCACGGGGGTTTCCATCGTCGACGCTGAAACGCCGGGTAAGCCTACTCCGAGCCGGCTCGCTTGTCGCCGCGTTTTGCTTGGTCAGACTATTGTCAAGTCGAGGCCCGGGTGATTTACTGCGTGCATGAACCCGTCTCATGCGGCGGCGCTCGCTTTCGGCGCGGCGCTCGCCGGCTGCGTCGGCGTCCCGGTCGACGAGCTGCTCGCCTCGACCGCGATCGTCGCCGAGCTCCCGATCGAGAGCGGTGCGCGGGTCGAAGCGGCGCGGTTCTCGGCGGGCCGCGCCGGCGAGTCGCAGCCCGGCTGGGGCCGCTTCATCGTTTCGCCCTTCGCGACGAAGAGCGAGTACGCCCTGGTCGAGAGCGGCCCGGGTGTGGTGCTCGAAGGGCGCGCGGACGCCTCGGCCTCGGGGTTCTACCGGCGCATCCACATCGATCCGGCGCGCCATCCTTTGATTGACTGGAGCTGGCGCGTCCTGCAGGCGCCGGGCCACACCGACCCTCGTGTCCCCGCGCGCGACGACTCGCCGGCGCGCGTGATCGTCGCCTTCCACGGCGACGTCACACGCCTAGGCTTCGGCGAGCGTTTCACGCTGAGGCTCTACAAGGCGCTGACCGGCGAGAAGATGCCGTACGCCATCATTATGTACTCGTGGGCTAGCGACGCCCCGGTCGGCACCATCACCCCGAACGACCAAACCGGCAAGATCCAGACGATCGTCGTCGGCGGCGGCGTCGGAGAGTGGCGCGAGTTCCGGCGCAACGTCCTCGAGGACTATCGGCTCGCCTTCGGCGAGGAGCCCTGGGACATCGTCGCGGTGGGGGTGATGACCGACGCCGGCAACACGCGCGGGAAAGCGCGCGCGCAGTACGGCGACATCAGCTTCCGGCCGGAGCAATGACGGTCGAGGAGGATGGCATTCGGACACAAATTCTTACAATAAGGATCATCGAGTTCGCTTGATCGGATTCAACCGCAGGTGCAACCTGTACGTTCCTGTACTCATGAGACCTAACGAGATGCCTACCTTCGATTGTGACAGGAGGTGTCCATGAAAACGTTCATCAGATATGCATTGAAGCAACTGCTTGTGCTGCTCGTTTCGGCGTCGGTCGCCTTTGCGCAAACGCCGCCCGCGCAGCGCGGTGCCGCGGCCGCGCAGCCGGAGCTCGATCAGATGCTCGCGCCGATCGCGCTCTACCCCGATTCGCTGCTGTCGCAGATCTTCATGGCTTCCACTTATCCGCTCGAGGTGGTGGAAGCGGCGCGCTGGTCGCGGGCGAATCCCGGCCTGACGGGACAGCAGGCGGTCGACGCGGTCGGGGGAAAGGACTGGGATGCGAGCGTCAAGTCGCTCGCCGCGTTTCCTCAGGTGCTCGCGATGATGGACCAGCAGATCGAGTGGACCGCGCGGCTCGGTGACGTTTTCATCGCGCAGGAGCCGCAGGTGATGGAAACGGTTCAGAGCCTGCGGCAGAAGGCGTATGCCGCAGGTAATCTGAGATCGACTGAGCAGGCCTACGTGGTCCAGCAGGGAGACGCCTACGCGATCGAGCCGGCCAGCCCGGAAGTCGTCTACGTGCCGTACTACGATCCGCGCGTGGCGTACGGATCATGGTGGTGGCCGGCGTATCCGCCCGTGTACTGGGCGCCCTGGCCCGGCTATTACGTATACCCGGGATTCGCTTTCGCCTGGGGCGGCGGAATCAGGGTGGGCTCCGGGTTTTTCTTCAGCTCCTGCGACTGGCACCGGCGCCACGTCACCATTGTCAACGTCACCAACGTCTTCGTGAATCGCTCGGGTGTCGTCAACCGGCCCGTGAGAACCGGGCAGCCGGTCGTATGGCAGCACGATCCCGGGCACCGCCGGGGCGTGCCGTATCACATCGCGTCGGTGCAGCAGCGGTTCGGCAGCACTCAGACCGGCCAGCGGCGCGATTTCCGGTGGCAGGATCCGGTCGTCCCGGCGACCCGCAACAGCTCGCTGAACCGGCCCGAGGTTTACAGCGCCAATCCGCGTCCGCAGGGGCGCGGCATGGAACGCCAGAATCCGCGCAGAGACGGCCGCCCCGAGGGGCGGATCTCCGCCAATCCGGGCGCCGCGGCGCGTCCCGAATTCCACGGCCCCGTGATCCGCTCGCCAGTCGCCGCGGCCCCGCAGGTGCACACGGGCCCGGGCAACGTTCCTCACATGCAAAACCCGGCGCCGCAACCCGGTGCCGGTCGCGGGCAGCCGGGAAACCGTGCTGCGCCATCCGCGCCGAGAGAGCACGGCGAAGGGCGCCGATAGTTCGCCGCAGGTTCAGCCCAGCGCCGTGATCTTGGCGAGGAGATCGTTCTCGTCGACCGGCTTCACCACGTAGTTCGTCGCGCCCTGGCGCATGCCCCACAGCCGGTCGGTCTCGTGGCTCTTGCTGGTGCAGAGAATCACCGGAATGTGCTTGGTCGCCGCGTCGCGCGTGATGATACGCGTCAGCTCGAAGCCGCTCATGTCGGGCATCACGACGTCCAGCAGGATGAGGTCGGGCTTTTCGGCTTTCGCCTTGTCCAGGGCTTCCTTGGCGGTCTCGGCCAATATGCACCGGTAGCCGTGCTTCGCCAGCATCTGGAAGAGAACGTGGCGGGCGGTGGACGAATCGTCGGCTATGAGGATCTTCCTTACGGGCATCGTGGCCTTCCTCCCTCGATCGGCTCGGCCACTTTACCCCCCCGAGACGGAATCCTGTAGATTTCAGGTGGCCTATGAGCGCAACAGACCCTGGCAAACTGGACCGCATCGTCGCCGAAGCCCGTCGCGCCGCCGAGAAGCGCGAGCGGGGCTACAGGGAACAGGCGTTGAAGATCTACCCATGGATCTGCGGGCGCTGCGCGCGCGAGTTCACGCGCGCCAACGTGCGCGAGCTGACCGTGCACCACCGGGACCACAATCACGACAACAACCCGCCCGACGGCAGCAACTGGGAGCTATTGTGCCTGTACTGCCATGACAACGAACACCGGCGGCACCTGGAGGCGGCCGGCCGGGGAAGCGGCCCCTCCGCCGGAGACCGCGTCTCGACCTACGCTCCCTTCGCAGACCTCAGGGAGCGGCTGGCGAGGAAGCGGCCCCCGAAGTGAGCCGGTCTCCGACCGAGTTGAATTTCGCGGTCAGTTTGCGACGAAGCAGTAGACGAGGCCTGCGCCGCCGGAGCCTTTTAGTTGGTCCTGGCTGCAGCCGCGCGAGCCATGCGAGGAGTTCCAGGACTTCATGTGCCGGGTTTCCTTCAATCCCTGCAGGTCGTGGTGGCCGACGATCGCCGAGCCTTCGCCGCTCTTGGTCCAGTTGCCGCAGGTGGTGTCGCCGCCCGCGGTCGAGAAACGCCCGTCCGGGTCCGAGCCCGTGAGGATGTCGTGCTCGTTCGGCGTATCACCGCGGCCCTTGACCATCTCGCCCTTCTCGTTTAAGGCCGTTTGCTTGTTGAGGTTGTTGTGCTCGGAGTGCAGGTCGCTCACGCTCTTCGCCACCACCACGCCCTTGGCGTTCTGCCACGGGCCTTTGCCGATGCGGCTGCGCGCGTCTGTGCCCGCGTCGCCTCCCGGCAAAGTCGTGCTCAGGTACGCGCGCCAGTTCGTCGCCTTCGCGCCCGCCGCCTTGGCGAGCGCCGCGCAATGCGCATCCGCGCCCTCCAGGCCGCCGAGATCGGCGCCGTTGCCCTTGCCCACGCTGGTCACGAAGAACGTCATGCTTGCCTGCTGGGCGTGCACGGTAGGCGCGATGCCTACCCCAGCCAGGACGGCCGAGACGAAAACGTTTGCTGCGGAAATTCTCGAAAAGCTCATTTGACCTCCGTTTGGATGGTTTGATTTGAACTGCGGTGGGAAACGGCGATTTTACGCCAACCGCATTCTCCCTAGCGAGCGCCCAAGTCGTTTCTCACGACCAGGCCGCCTTTCATCACGAACCTGACGCGCTCCATTTCGGCGACGTCCTCGAGCGGGTTGCGGGAGACGGCGATGAGGTCCGCGAACTTGCCTTTTTCGATGCTCCCGATCTGGTTCTCCCAGCCGTAGTTCAGCATGCGCGCGGCCGGAAGAAACGCAGTCTGCAAGGCCTGCGCCGGAGTCATGCCCCATTTCACGAAGTATCTGAACTGGTCGGCCTGCCTGCCGTGCGGGATGGTGGCGGAAGTGGCGCCGCTTCCGAACACGATGGTGACGCCGGCGGCCAGCGCGCGCTTGAAAGCCTGCTCCATGAGCTTGAGGCGCGAGTTCCTGCCGCCTGTTTCGCGCAGATCGGCTTTCTCGAGCGAGATCAGGTCGTCGATGGTCGGGACGAAGTAGAGCTTCTTCTGCAGAAGGACCCTGACCCCGGCATCGTCGAGCTCGAGCATGTGGTTGGGCGAATCGACCCCCGCGGAGAGGCAGCTCCTCATGCCCTCGCCGCCGTACGCGTGGCAGGCCACCTTCAGCCCGAGCCGGTGGGCCTCGTCGACGATCGCCTCGACTTCTTCCAGCGTCAGCGACGGGCTGTTGACCAGCGTCGCGTCCGGTCTCCACATGTGAACCGGGCCGACGAAATCCTGGGTCGTATAGATCTTGATCCAGTCGACGCCGTGGAGCTTCGCCTCGCGAACGGCGGCTCGGGCAAGCCACGGGGAATTGGTGTTCTTGTTCTCCGTGAAGCCTTCCCAGAAGCGCAGCGACTGCGTGTCGGCGTAGTAGTTGGTGGCCCGCTGGTTGATCGACTGGCCGACGACCTGCATCCGCGGCCCCAGGAACTGGCCGGAATTGATCGCGTCGCGGATCTCGACCGTGTTGAATCCGCCGCGCGAATCCATGTCGAGAACGGTGGTGAAGCCGGCGTCGAGATCGACTTGCGCGTTCGCGAGCGCGATCAGCGCGCGCTTGTCGGGCGGGTTGGGGGCGTTGAGGTTGAGGTGGACGTGCCCGTCGATCATGCCGGGAAGCACGGTCGCCGCGCCGAGGTCGATCACCGCCGCGCCGGCGGGAACCTGCACGCCCGCGCCCACCTCCGCGATGCGCTCGCCCCTGACGACGATCACCGGGTTCGCGAGCATCCTGCCCGAGCGGGAATCGAACAGCCGCCCGGCGCGGATCGCGACGACCTGGTTCGGCGGCGCGAGGAATTTCCGGGCTTCGGGAGACGCCGAGGGAGTTCTCGCAGTTCCCGCTCCCTCAGCTTCCTGGGACCGCGCGGCGGCGCTTGCGACTGCGGCGATCACGGCGACGAACACGACGACGAGCTTGCTCTGCCTATGCATGGACCCCTCCCTTATCGCGATCTACTCTAGCGGCTACAGCAAGGCGAGCAGCGAGTGTTCGACTTCCCTCAACACCGGTAGCACGCGCGAGGTCGCTGCGCTCGTGGATTCGTTTCCCATCGGCAGGCTCACGCTGATCGCGCCGACGACTTCGGATGTGCGGCTGCGGATCGGCACCGCGATGCCACGCATGCCCGGGTCGAGTTGCTGTTCGGTAATCGCGTAGCCGCGGCTTCTCGCAGTGGCGATCAGCTCTCGCACGCCTTCCACCGTAGTCACGGTATAGGGCGTATAAGCAATGAAGACCCGGCCGGACAGCCAGCGCTCGACCTCTTCTTGCGGCCAGCATGAAAGCATGGCGATCCCGGCCACCGCAATATTCGCCTGCACCCGAGCGCCCAACATGAACCCCACGTTCTGCACCTGGCGAGTGCCGCTGAGGGCGACGAACACGACGTCGTCCCCGTCCCGAACCGCGAAGTAGGCGGCGCCGCCCAGGACCGCGGTGAGGCGCTGCAGGAAGGGCTGAGCGATCCGGGCGACCTTGGCGGAATCGACGTAGGACCATCCCAGCCGCAAAACGCGCGGCGTCAGCCAGAACAGCTTGCCGTCGCTTTCCACGTACCCGAGATCCAGCAAGGTCAGCAGGTAACGGCGCGCCGCCGCCCGGGTCACCCCGGTGCGCCGGGCCGCCGTGGACGGCGAAAGCCGCGGATGGGTTTCGTCAAAGGCCTCGATCAGACGCAGGCCCCGATCGAGGCCTGCGATCCGATCGCGCCGGCTCAGCGAGCGCAAGGCGGGCATAGCTCACCCGGCAAGGAAGCACTGTGCGTCATTGGGTATGTTTGTGAATTCGGGCGAATCGAGGCCTTTGCCGCAATACCGTTGCCGTCAGCGTTTCGCGCCTCCGCTCACAGCCGACACCGCCGCTCTCAGGCCCAGCAGATAGCTGTCGACGCCGAAGCCGCAGATCTGGCCCTTCGCGATTCCCGCCACGACCGAGTGATGGCGAAACTCCTCGCGGGCGTGGATGTTCGACATGTGCACCTCGACGATCGGCACCGTGAGAATCGAAAGCGCGTCCCGGATACCGTAGCAGTAGTGCGTCCAGGCGCCGGCGTTGATGAGCACGGCGTCGACCTTGTCGGCGAAGCCTTTGTGGATGCGCTCGCACATCGCGGCCTCGCTGTTGGTCTGGAAGCACTCGACCGTCACCCCGAACTCCTTGCCGAGCGCCTGCAATTGAGCGTCGATCTCGGCCAGCGTGATCGTCCCGTAGTGAGTGGGATCGCGCTTGCCGAACATGTTGAGGTTGATACCGTGGAGCACGAGAATCTTCATGGTTGTGCATCGTTCATAAGAATGGTGAGCCGGCGGATCAGGGAGCGCGTATCCGCATGCACGCCCCGCCACCAAGCACGAAACTGTGCGCTAATCGCGCGAATGCGGGCGATTATCGCGCACCTTCGCCCTCAGAACAATGTTTTCTCTTGCCTCATCTCTCTACGATTCCAAAAAGGGAGGGGATATGAGGACGAGCAAGATAAAACTGGCGCTGGGCGCACTGGCGTCAATAGCGGCCGGTGTCGCGACGGCGCAGACCCCGCTTACCTACAGCGGTGGCCCCTCGGCGATACCGGTGTTCACGCAAGCAGCACGCACGAAGGATCCCCGGAGGAAAAGATTCGACATCTAGGAGGACTCCGAGTATGGCTGCAACCGAGACTAAGAAACCAGTTACCGCGGAACAGCAGCAGGAGCTCGATGCTGCTCTCCGGCGTGCCGGTAAGGCGCTGGCCGTCATCGAAACCTACGACCAGGCGCGCGTCGACCGGCTCTGCCAGGCGGTGGCCTGGGCAGTTGCGAACAGGCGGACATTCTCGTGCCTGGTCAAGATGGGGATCGCCGAAAGCGGCCTCGGCGACGCCGAGAGCCGCATGGGCAAGCGCATGAAGATCCGCGGCGTGCTGCGCGACGCGTTGCGCCAGAAGAGCGTCGGCATCATCGAAGAGGTCCCCGAAAAAGGCATCGTCAAGTACGGCAAGCCTGCAGGGATCGTCGCCTGCATCGTTCCAACCACGAACCCCGATCTCACTCCCGCGGGCAACGCCATCTATGCGATCAAGGCGCGCGACGTCGTCATTTTCTCGCCGCATCCGCGCTCGAAGAAGACCTCGTTCGAGACCGTGCGCCTGATGCGCGAGGCGCTAGCGCGCGAAGGCGCGCCGGCCGACATCTTGCAATGCCTGACTAAGGTCAACATACCGATGTCGCAGGCGCTTATGGCGCGCACGGATCTCATCATCGCCACTGGTGGACAGCCGATGGTGCGCGCCGCGTACAGCTCGGGCACGCCGGCGTATGGCGTGGGCGCAGGCAACTCGACGATGATCATCGACGAGACGGCCAACATCGAAGAGGCCGCGCGCAACACGCGGCTGAGCAAGACCTCGGATTTCGGCTCGGGCTGCTCGGCCGACGGCAACCTGATCATCGAAGCCGGCATCTTCGATCGCATGCTCGCGCACCTGCAAAGCGAAGGGGGTTACCTCGCTTCCGGCACCGAGAAGGCGGCGTTGCGCCGCGTCATGTGGGACGACGAAAACCACCGTCTCCCCGACAGCGTCGCGATCGCGCCGCAAAGGCTCGCCGCCGCGGCAGGTTTCAGCATCCCCGCGGATCGCAAATTCATCATCGTGCTCGGCGACGGCATCGGCAAAGAATACCCGTTCTCGGGCGAGAAGCTCACCACGCTTCTCGCGGTTTACAAGTACCAGGGCTTCGACCAGGCGCTGGAGATGATGCGCGCCATCTACGAGGTCGGCGGCAAGGGCCACTCCTGCGGCATTTATTCGTTCAACCAGGATCACATCCACCGCCTCGCGCTGGCGGCGCCGGTGAGCCGCATCATGGTGCGCCAGCCTCAGTCCAAGGCCAATGCCGGTGCCTTCAACAACGGCATGCCGATGACCTCGAGCCTGGGCTGCGGCACCTGGGGCGGCAATATCGTGTCCGAGAACGTGCATCTCAAGCACTATCTCAATACAACCTGGGTGTCGGTGCCGATCAAGGAAGACCGCCCCTCGGACGAGGAGTTGTTCGGCACGTTCTACGATCCGGCGCTCGAGGCCGACGAGGCGGCGATGGCCGCTCCCTGAAAAGCGATGACGGCGAAGACCGCCGAAGAACTGCTGACCGAGGTTTCCGATTGGTGGACCACCGGGATCATCGACATCCACCCGGGCAGGATGGCGGTGACTTGCGGGCTGCCGGTCAACGGCGCGATGGCCTCCGCGATCAACGTTCTCGACGACATCCAAGGAGAAGCACATGAAAGAGCTCATATCCCGTCAGTTGGTGAAGTACCTGGAGGCCCGCGGCGTCGAGCACGTGTTCGGCCTGTGCGGCCACACCAATATCGCCGTGCTCGCGGAGATGGAGAAGAGCCGGGTCAGATTCGTCAACGTTCGCCACGAGCAGATCGCCGCCCACATGGCCGACGGCTATGCGCGGGCGAAAAAGCAGACCGCGGTCGTGCTCTCGCACCTCGGGCCCGGCCTCACCAACGCCGCGACCGGCGTAGCGAACGCCGCGCTCGACTCGATACCGATGGTCGTGATCGCCGGAGACGTGCCGACGCATTACCACGGCAAGCACCCGCACCAGGAAGTCAACATGCACGCCGACGCGTCGCAATTCGAGATCTACCGGCCATTCGTGAAGCGCGCTTGGCGCGTGGACCAGCCCCATCTTTTCCCCGAGATCCTGGAAAAGGCGTTTGCGCTGGCGGAGAGCGGCCGCCAGGGGCCGGTGCTGATCGATGTGCCGATGGATATCTTCTCCAAGGAGGTGGACGTCGCGCTGTTCGAGCGCCTGCGCCTGAACACGAAGGCGCTGCGCAAGCCCTCGCTGGACGAGCAGACGGCCACCGAGATCGTGCGCAGGCTCGTCGCTGCGAGCCGGCCCGTGCTCTACGTTGGGGGCGGCGTGATGCTAGCGGACGCGACCACAGAGTTGCGGGAGTTCGTCGACCACCTGCAGATTCCGGTCGCGCACACCCTGATGGGCAAGGGCGCACTTCCCGACGACCACCCCTTCGTGCTGGGCATGACCGGCTTCTGGGGAACCCGGTTCATCAACGAGCAGTGCCGCGCGGCAGACTACATCCTCGCACTCGGCACGCGCTTCGCCGAGGCCGACTGCAGCTCCTGGGAGCCCGAGTACACGTTCAATTTCCCGCCGACTCGTCTCATCCACATAGACATCGATCCCGCGGAGATCGGCCGCAACTATCCGGTGGAGATCGGCGCCGTCGCCGATTTGAAGCAGGCCCTCGCGGCGCTCAGCCGCGCAGCGCGGCGGCTCCTTCCCGATGGCATCAGGCGCCCGGAGCGCCAGGGGGAGATCGAGGCCGCCCGCGCGCTGTTCCTGGCCGGCAATCGCGCGCATGCGCAAAACGACGCCTACCCGATGCGCCCCGAGCGCATCCTCGCCGACGTGCGCGAAGCGCTGCCGCGCGACGCACTCATCACCACCGATGTCGGCTGGAACAAGAACGGCGTCGGCCAGCAGTTCCCGATCTACGAGCCGGGTACCATCTTCACGCCGGGCGGCTACGCTACGATGGGCTTCGGCGCTCCGGCGGCGCTGGGTGCGAAGCTCGCGCGGCCCGATCGCATGGTCGTGGCCCTGGTCGGCGACGGCGGCTTCGGCCAGAACCCGGCCCTGCTCGCCACCGCGTTCGAGCAGAACATCGCGGTGGTCTGGGTCATCATGAACAACTACGCTTTCGGCACCATCGCCGGTCTGGAGAAGGCCCACTTCGGCACGATCTTCGGCACCGTTTTCGAAAAAGACGGCAAACCCTGGTCGCCCGACTACGCCGCCATCGCGAAGGCCTACGGCATCGAGGGCGTGAAGATCGGCGCCGCCGCCGAGTTCAAGCCCGCGCTCGAGCGCGCGCTCAAGTCCAAGGGGCCCGTGGTGATCGACGTCGTGATGCAGAACGAGCCGGTCCCGACCGCCGGCCATTGGAACATCATGGACATCTATTCCCCCGGAAGGAAAGTGAACCACGCGAGCACGACGGTGACGGCGAAGTGAAACACGAGTTCTCCATCGCCCACCTGACCGCGTTGTCCCTGTCTCCGCCGCGGCTGGTCGAGGTTGCCGCCCGCGCCGGCTACCGGTACGTGGGATTGCGCCTGAACCGGCGCTAGTGGCGGCGCAGAAATACCTCGATGCGTCCGAGGAAGTCATCGAATCGGCACGAAACTGAAACAGAGGCGAATTAGTCACATATATCCTTCATAGGAGGAGGTTGACATGGATTTCAAGATCGATCGTCGTTCGGCGCTCAAGGCAAGCGCCGCTCTTGCTGCTGCCTACGTGCTGCCTGCCGGAGCGCAGGCCAAGCCCACCATCCGCTTCGCAGCCGTGTTCTCCGACAAGGACATTCGTGCGGGGATGATCCAGATGTTCGCGAAAGAGGTCGAGGGCGATTTCAAAGTGGAGCCCTTCTACAACGGGACTTTGTTCAAGCAGGGCACGGAGCTGGTCGCCCTGCAGCGCGACAACCTGGAGATGGGCAACATCGCGCCGCAGGATGTCTCCAAGCAGATCCCGGCGTGGTCGATCCTGACCTCGGCGTATCTTTTTCGCGACGCCAACCATCTGAACGCCTTCTTCGCGAGCGACCTGGGCGCGCAGATGAAGAAATTGGTCGAGGACCAGGTCAAGGTCAAGATCCTCGGGCCGACGTTCTTCGGCACGCGGCAGGTGGGCCTGAAGCCGAAGAAGAGAATCAATACGCCCGCCGACATGGCCGGGATCAAGCTCAGGATGCCCCCGGGCGATGCGTGGCAGCTGCTCGGCCGCTCGCTGGGCGCGAATCCCACGCCGATGGCTTACGCCGAGGTCTATACGGGGCTGCAGACCGGCGCGATCGACGGCCAGGACAACCCGCTGCCCAACGTGCAAAACATGAAGTTCTACGAAGTGATGTCGCAGATCGTGCTGACCTCGCACCTCGTGGGTTACGACCTGCTCAGCGTCAACCTGAAAACCTGGCAGAGCATGTCGCCGAGCAAGCAAAAGGCCTTCCAGGCTGCGGCCGACAAGGCGATCGCCTGGAGCGCGGCCGAGCACCTGAAGCGCGAAGCGGAGCTGGCCGATGGCTTCAGGAAGCAGGGCCTCGAAGTCTACGCCCCGAACGTCAATGCCTTCCGCGCCTATGCGCAGAAGACATACCTCGGCTCGGACGAGGCGAAGGACTGGCCGAAAGGGATGCTCGAGAAAATCAACGCCCTGAAGTAACTCCCGTATGCCCGCCGGTCGCGCCCGCGGGCCTGCAGGTCTTGGGGGAAGCAAAACAATGAATCCGTTCTTCGGCAAAGCCGGAGCCTGGCTGCTGCGCCGCGCGGAGAACTTCGCCGCCGGCCTGCTCGCCGCCATGTTCGTCGCTTTCATGGTGCAGATCGTTTTCCGGTATCTGTTCAACTTCCCGGTCGGCTGGACCTCCGAGCTGAGCGTCATCACCTGGCTGTGGCTGGTGCTCTGGGGCGCCGCCTTCGTCGTGAAGGAAAGCGAGGAAATCCGCTTCGACCTCTTGTATTCGGCGGCGGGCCGCCGCACGCGTCGCGTCATGGGAATCATCACCGGGCTCTCGATCGTGATCCTGTATGTCCTCTCGCTCCCGGCAACGGTCAAATACGTCAGTTTCATGAAGGTTGAAAAAACGTCCTATCTCAAGATCCGCTTCGACTGGCTGTTCGCGATCTACGTGATCTTCGCCGTTGCCGTGATTGTCCGCTACCTCTGGATCTTGTCGCATCTGCTGCGCGGCAAGGATCCCGAAGCCACCGATTCGACCAAGGTCAGCTCCGGCCTATGAATCCCACCAGCCCCTTCTCCCTCTGCGTCATGGCGATCGTCGCTCTCAGCCTGCTCGGGCTGCCGATCGGGCACGCGATGATCGGCGGATCGGTTCTTTACCTTTTCCTGGCCGGCCTCGATATGGGGACCGCCGCCGAGCAGCTGCTCAACGGCATGTATTCGAGCTTCGTGCTGCTGGCGATACCGCTGTTCATCCTCGCCGCCGAGTTCATGACCATCGGCAGCATCACGGAACGGCTGCTGAGCTTCTGCAACGCGTTCGTCGGGCGCTACCGCGGCGGCCTCGCCCAGGTCAACGTCGTGCAAAGCATCGTCTTCTCCAGCATGTCGGGCTCCGCCCTCGCGGACGCCGCGAGCTCGGGCAAGCTGATGCAGAAAATGATGACGCAGGACGGCAAATACCCGGCGGCGTATGCCGCCGCCCTTACGGCGGTGTCCTCGGTCATCGCGCCCATCATCCCGCCCTCGATCCCGCTGGTGATCTACGCCCTGGTCTCCGATACGTCAGTCGGCTACCTGTTCCTCGCCGGCGTCATCCCGGGTCTGCTCCTCGGCATCGCGCAGATGCTCCTGATCGCGTTCACGGCCCGGCGGAGAAATTTCCCGGTCGAGAAACCGGTCCCGCTGCGCGACATTCCGCGCATCAGTTGGGAAGCCATGCCCGCGCTGATGATGCCGGTGGTCCTTCTCGGCTGCCTCTACTCCGGGATCACCACGCCCACTGAAGCCGCCGCTCTCGCCGCCTTCTACGCTCTGCTGGTTTCCGCTTTCCTCTATCGCGGCGTCACCTGGGGCAGCGTCTACAAGTCGCTGGTGACCAGCGCGCGCGTCACGATATCGATCGGCATGCTGATCGCCGCCGCGATGGCTTTCAACTACGTCCTTACGGTCGAGAACATACCCAAGACGCTCGCCATCCTGCTGAAGGGGCACGAGCTCACGCCGTTTACCTTCCTCCTGCTCGCGAACCTCATCCTTTTGGTTCTCGGCTGCTTCCTGGAAGGAACCACGATGCTGCTGATCATCGTTCCGGTTCTCCTCCCCACCGCGCAGGCGCTGGGCGTTGACCCCGTGCATTTCGGAGTGATCGCGGTCGTCAACATCATGATTGGCCTGTGCACCCCGCCTTACGGCCTGCTGCTTTTCATGATGGTCAAGATCGCGGAGGTGCCCCTCCGGGACATCGTGCGCGAGGTGATGCCATTTCTCGGCGTCATGATCGCCGCACTTGCGCTCATTACCTTCATACCGGGGCTCGCCCTTTTTCTGCCCCGGCTTATGGGTTACCAGGGCTGAGATGGAGAAGAGCAAATTCCTGGTCGGCCTGATCGGCGAGGGGATTCAGGAATCCCTCTCTCCCGCGCTGCACGAGGAGGAAGCCCGGTGCCAGGGACTCACTCTGCACTATCAGCTGATCGATCTCGCCCGGGACGGGTGCGGCGTTGCCGATCTGCCGCGGCTGATCGACTCGGCCGAAGCGGCGGGCTTCGACGGTCTCAACATCACGCATCCGTGCAAGCAGGCTGCGCTGCCCCTGCTGACCGGGCTCTCCGAAGAGGCACGCGCCATCGGCGCCGTCAACACGGTGGTCTTCCGCGAAGGCGGGCGCAAAGGCTTCAACACCGATTGCTCGGGCTTCGCCGTATCCTTCCGGCAGGAGCTGGGCGATACGCCGAGGCGGCGCGTGGTGCTGCTCGGCGCAGGAGGGGCCGGCGCGGCCATCGCTCACGCCGTGATGGGCTTGGGCGTGGAGCAGCTCGTCATCGTCGACCGGGACCATGAGCGCGCCGAAGCGCTGGCGCGCAGAGTCGCAGGAGACCACCCCGACCGGGTGGTCGCATCTGCCGATGACATTGCGCCGGCGGCGAAACGGGCGGACGGCCTGATCCACGCCACTCCGATGGGAATGGCAGCTTATCCCGGTCTGCCCTTGGATCCGTCCTTGCTGCGGCCGGAAATGTGGGTCGCGGAGATCGTCTACTTCCCGCTGGAGACCGAACTTCTGCGCGCCGCCCGAAAGCGCGGCTGCCGAACCCTCGATGGCGGCGGGATGGCGGTCTGGCAGGCCGTGGGGGCCTTCGAGCATTTCACGGGCATCAAGCCCGATGCGGCGCGCATGGAGGCGCATTTCCTGAAAATGGTTTCGCGCGCCGGCAGGGCCGATACGCGGATTCCGGGTTGATCATCGCCTGATGGTCCACGGATAGACAGGGCAGGTACAGCGAGAGTCCGGAGGAGCGGTCCGATGGCGCTTCTTGGCAACGCGGCAGTGGCGATGTGGTGGAATGTCGCACCCGAAGCTCGGTCGGAGTTCGAGGACTGGCACTCTCACGAGCATATGCCGGAAAGACTTCGGATCCCGGGTTTCTTGCGCGGGACGCGCTGGACGTCACCGTCCGGCGAAGGGGACTATTTTGTGATCTACGAGCTGGCAGAGTACGAGACGCTCACTTCGAAACACTACCTTGACCGGCTGAACAACCCGACGCCGTGGTCCAACATGATGATGCCGCAGCACCGCAATATGACCAGAAGCCAGTGCCGGGTCATATGCAGCCACGGTGGTGGTGCGGCGCGCACCTTGCTGACGCTTCGGTTTTCGCCGGTCCCGGGGCAGGCGAACCGCTTGAGAGAGCGGCTTTCACGAGATGTCTTGCCGGCGCTTGCGGCGCGGGCCGGCCTGATCGGGGCTCACTTGTTGCAAACTCAAACGCCGACAGGCCAAGCAGCGACCGCCGAGCAGAAGATCCGCGGCGGAGACGCAGTGGCCGATTGGATATTGCTAGCCGGCGGCTACGATTCGAAAGCCGTGGCGGCGCTCTTGGACGACGAACTCCAGGAGCAAACGCTTGCGAGACACGGAGCGTGCCATGAGCGAATTGCAGGCATTTACCGGTTGTCGTTCTCATTGACCAACAAGGATCTCCCTTCGACGAGCGCCCGGTGCGACTCCCAGCCGCCGTCGATCGGCAGATTCGTCTCCCAGCCCGCCACGCGGCGACTGCCGAAGGCCGCCGATGGCAAGAAGGGGGCGCGGGGTTCGCGAACCATGCAGGAGCCTCTGAGCAGGGCGCAGCTTCGAGTGCTCGGCCTGCTGAACCGCGGTTTGACCAACCAGGAAATCGCCAAAGAACTCGAGATCGGGGTCGGGACGATCCGGTGGCACTTGAATAACATTTTCGGCAAGTTGCAGGTACGCAACAGGACGGAGGCTATCGTTCGAGCCCGGGAACTGAGCCTCGTGTAGTGAGCATCCTGCCTGCCTTTTGTTAGGTGACGCCGCGCCATGGGGGAGCGTAACTTGCGCAATAGACAGCTCGAGCCCCTTCGTTCGCGTATCGGGGCCGCCCTTGCGAAATGCGTTACAAAGAGGAGGTGAGCACAGTGGCTGCTGATCGCGTTGCCATCCTTGCGATCCCCGCGGAAAGTGCGAATGGTGCAACCGACGCCCCGTTGTTGCAGGAGGAGCTCGAGCGCGCTCAGCGAGTAGCCAGCGGGCAGATCGGCGCTCAGGATCTCGACTGGCTCAGCAAAGGTTTCAGCGCCTTCCTGGCGAACGGCGGCGCGCTCCCGCTCGAGCGCTGCTTGCGCCTGCCCGGGAGGGACGGCGCCTTGCGCCGCGAATGCCGTGACTACTGGCTGCGCAGCGCCTGGAAAATGACAGGTGGCGATCTCTCGCCCTGGTGTCGATCCGAGATGCTGGCCGTGGAGGTCCGCACATTCGCCGCAAGGCAATGGGTAAGGTGGCGCACGCTTCAGTCCGTACCGCCCGACGCGTCGGAATTGGAAACCGCCTTGTTCCATGCCTTCCGCGCGTATGAGCGGATTCCCGTGACCGCAATGCAACTGCACAACATCGCTCATCACCGCCGGCATTCTTGAAGTTCGCCTGAAATCTTCCGGCTGAGCCGCCTGAACGGATACCCTCTTTGCGTTCGTGCCCGACCCGGTAGGTCTCGCTCGTGACCTCGGCGGCTTGCCGACGATGCTTCCCAAAGTAAGCACCATCGTTTGCTTTGGTAAGCAGGCGTGGCATTGACAAGGCAGACCCCCTCCTTTGAAATGATGTTCTAGTTTTGGCAGAACATTAGGGTCTCGTTCGGGGCCCGATCCTAGGGGGAGATGTTCCATGAACCTCAAATTGTTGGTGTCCTCGCTGCTCGCTGCCGGCGTGCTGACCATGTCCCAGGCGGTCACGGGGAACGACGACGGTGATCGAGACCATCGGCCCCGGGCAGCCGAGTTGTCGGATTGCTGCACGCCGGGCGACAAGGACTTCCCCAAGGTCGGCGGCAATCTCGGAAACCAGAACTACTCGAGGCTGCACAAGATCAACCAGCACAACGTCAGCAGGCTGGGCGCGGTGTGGCTCAACCACATCGAAGGCGGCGTCACGACAGGGACGAACCAGAGCACGACCGTAGCGGTGGACGGCGTGCTCTACATCGAATCGGCCCCCGGCAACGTGTTCGCCGTGGACGGCAAGACCGGAGTGACGAAGTGGAAGTACACGCAGCCCCGCGGCAGCCTGACGCGCCGCGGCGTGGCGGTCGGCGAAGGCAAGGTCTTCACGATCACCGGCGGCAACACCGTGGTCGCGCTCAACAAGGACACGGGCGCAGTCGTCTGGGAGAAACAGCACAACGGCTGGGGTAACGTGGAGAAGGTCGCGGTGGTCTACAGCGACGGCATGCTCTACGTCGGCACGAACGACGGCAACCGCGGCGCCGGACTTGCGTTGCGCGCAAGCGACGGCGAGCTGGTGTGGTTCTTCTGGGGCGCACCTGGCCCGGGCGAGATCGGCAACGACACGTGGGAAGGCGATTCGTACCTGCTTGGCGGCGCCACGCCCTGGATACATCCGGCCGTCGATCCGGACCTGAACCTCGTCTATTGGGCGTTCGGCAACGCGCGCGGCAATCGTTCTTCTCAGGATGGATCAGCGCGCGGGGGAGAGAACCTGTTCTCGAGCTCGGTTGTAGCCGTTGACGCAAAGACCGGCGTATACCGGTGGCACTTCCAGACCATCCATCATGGCATTTGGGACATGGACAACATACTGGTCGTGCTCGCGGACATCAAGGTCCATGGAAAGGACAGCAAGGCCCTTATCCATAGCGGGAAGACCTCGATGTACTACATCCTCGACCGCCGGGACGGCACGCCTCTGCTCGGCATCGACGAGCTGCCGGTGCCTCAGGATCCGAGGCAGAAGACCTGGCCGACCCAGCCCTACCCGCGTCAAGGCGGATGGACGGAGAACTGCATCGTGAACCAGCCTCTGGGAACGGCCGTCCCGGGCAACCCCAGCCGGGCGGTGCCGAATTTTGCGCAAGGCTGCCTGTACGCCGCCCACTGGGACATTCCGATCCTGTCGATTCCCGGCCACGGCGGCGGCGCGGACTGGAGCCACCAATCCTTCAGTCACAGCACCGGGCTCATTTACACCGGCTACGGATACGTCGCCGCGGCGCATTCGCTCACGGAAGCGAGCAACGGTCTGCGGCCGGTCGGCGAATACCAGACGGGCGGCATCGTCGCCGTCGATCCCTCCACGAACAAGGTCAAGTGGAAGAAGCTCATGCCCTACGAGCTTGCGCACGGCAACGGCATTCTCACCACGGCGAGCGACTTGCTCTTCATCGGTCAACCCGACGGAAATCTGCTGGCGCTGGACGCGCGCCAAGGGCACGAGCTGTGGCGGTTCCAGACCGGCGCTGCCGTCAGCGCCAGCCCGATCACCTACGAGATCGACGGCGAGCAGTATGTCGCTGTCTATGCAGGGGGCACGAGCATTCCATACGGCGATTCCGCGCCGCGCGGGGACAACCTGTGGGCGTTCAAGGTCGGCGGTACGCTCGTGCAGGCCGCCACGCCCACGCCACCGGTCGTTCGTCGTCCGGTCTCCGGCAACCCGGTGGAAGGCAGCGCCTTGACGCCGCCGAACACGGTGATCCTTGCGCGCACGCGCTCGGCGGCCGGCGTGGTGGGGGCGACGGAATCCACGGCGGTGAACGCGATGGCGCCGACGCACATGCGCGTTCCGGTCGGGACCACGGTCACCTTCACCAATCCGGCGACCAACCCGAACGTGCACTGCGCGACGCAGTTCTTCGAGGGATTGTTCAACGCCACCCTGCATCCGGGCGAGTCGTTCAGCTACACGTTCTCGCAGGCCGGCGAGTACTTCTTCAACGACTGCTTCAGCCCGCGCCCGACCGGCAAGATCGAAGTGCATTGAGTCAAACGCGAGCCGATGCCGCCGCCACACCCGCGGCGGTATCTACTCGGCCCGGCCTCTCTATTGCGGCTCGGGACGCAAAGCGCTCACAGTCGATACAGCGCCCGCCGCGTCCATGCTCCACAGCCTCGCGATGCCGGCATCGTCATCGGCTGTGAAGAACAGCGTGTCATTGATTTGCGTAAAGCGATTCGGATACGCGCCGGCCTTGCCGGGACGCAGATCTTTCAGCAGGACCGTCCCCGCCGAGCTGCCGTCGCTTTTCCAAAGTTCCCACCCGCGCTCACCGTCACCGGCGGAAAAAAAGATCCTGTCGCCTACTTGGGTCAAGTGCCCCGGCGAAGAGCTGCCCGCTCCCGGGTGGATGTCCTTGACGAGCACCGTTCCGGACTCTGTGCCGTCGCTCTTCCAAAGCTCCGCGCCGAGAACGCCGTCGGTCGCAGCGAAGTACGCGGTCCCGTTCATGTTCGCGAAAGAGTTGGGAAGCGAGTTGCCGCGACCCGGATTGATGTCCTTGACGAGGACCGTACCGCGATCGGTGCCGTCGCTTTTCCACAACTCGACCCCGTGCTCACCGTCCGTGGCCGCGAAGAACAGGGTCCCGCCGATATTCGCAAGGTGGCGAGGCCTTGCGCTGGCCGCCCCCCTGCTGATGTCCTTGACCATGACGGTTCCCGACTCGGTGCCGTCGCTTTTCCAGAGCTCGAACCCGTGACTTCCGTCGTTCGCGACGAAGAAAAGCGTTCCGTTTACGTCGATCAGCCATTCAGGGCTCGAATCCTCGGGTCCGCGACGGATGTCTTTCACACGGCGGGTTCCAGCCGAGGTCCCATCGCTGACCCAGAGCTCCGTTCCGCCTGCTTGGTCGGTGGCGGCAAAGAATAACTTGCCCCCCACGCGGGTCAGGTACCGGGGCGCGGACCCCGCGGGCCCGACATTGATATCGGCGACCAGGGCGGTGCTTTCCGGGCTGCCCTGGCTTCGCCATAACTCGAATCCATGCTTGCCGTCGTCCGCGGCGAAAAACAACACGCCGTTCACGTTCGCAAGAAAACTAGGCGTCGAGGCTGCGGGGCCGGCGTTGATGTCCTTGACGAGGTAGGTGCCCGCTGCAGTGCCATCGCTTCTCCACAGCTCGGACCCTGCGGTTCCGTCGTCGGCAGAGAAGAACAGCGTACCGCCGATGGCGTGCATGCTGCTGGGATAAGAGCCCGGCATGCCGGGCCTGATATCCTTGATCAGAACCGTTGCGTTGCGCGCGCGATCGAATTTCCACAATTCGTAACCGATGCGGCGGTCGGTTGCCGCAAGAAGAAGCGTCCCGCCCGCATTGGCGAGAGCGCTAGGGGACAGGGACAGGGGCTGAACCTCCGAGCCGGCGATCAGACGCGTTCCTGGCTGTTCTTGTCCCGTCACATCGCGTGTGAGCGCAAGCACGCAGAGCATACTGACGCCAAAAAAAATCCCGGGGCCAATAACTGGCCCCGGGACTGAGCGTCGTGGATCGATAGCCGCTTTAATGCAGCCCGGAGGCTGTTCCAGTCTCAGCGGCGATCCTTGTCGTGGTCAGTGATCGTGGTCATGGTGGCGGTCATGGCTGCCCGGTTGGCAGAAGGGCTCCAGACCCATCACCGACTTGATGCCGCCGACGATCATTTTCTGGAATTCCGCAGCACCGGGAAGCGCTGAACCGGCCGTGAACGCGGTGTTGATGTGCCCCAGGGTGGTCACCCACGCCCGCCCGCCATCGTAGTACTGGCACCAGGCGACCGGGTGAAATTTCGGGAAGCCCGGGTGAACCGAGTGTTTCGTCGCCAGGCTCTCCTCGTCCACGAGCGCGAGGAATCTCACTCTTGTCGGGAACGGCACGAGGTTATACCACTCGTCGCTGAAGCTCCAGCGCGCCGGCAGGCCGGCGGTGGAAACGTCGCGGTCGTTGATGACCTGGACCACTCCTGGCTGAAAAGCGCCGTGATCGTAGTAGTTGGCGTTACCCAGCAGGCCTTCGTAATACTGCCAGTTGTATTCCGTCCCGAAGGCGTTGTGGATCGCCGCAAAGCCGCCGCCGGCGCGCATGTATTGCCTCAGCGCAGTCCGTGCCGCGTCTTGCTGGTAGTTGCCCGTCAGGTTCTGGCCGACCTGTCCTCCCACCGAATGATTCCATAGCGCGTCTCTGCTGGTGCTGGCAAAGATCACCGCCTTGTACGAATTGAGATTGCTGACCCGGGTGACATCCTCGGTCCAGTCCACCGCAATCCCTTCCGCGTTCAACAGGCGGATCAAGTTGGTCTGGACGATGTGCCGGGCGGGATCGAGCGGCGGATTCAAACCTGCGGGGAGCGCTGGCCCGAGGTTCGCATGCCGGGGTCCCGCCGTCCGCGTATATACGAGCACTTTGTTCTGCCGCCCTGCTCCCACCCAGTCGTGGTAGCAGTTCGGATTCGTCCCACGGCAGACCCCATAGTCGAAGTCCCCGGAAATCCTGGAGTCGGTCAGATCCACCGAATCGGAATCGTTGTCTTGGCGGCTATCGGCAAACACCGGGGCTGAAATTCCCCAAAGCACGGCGGCGGATACGGCGAGCAGCGCTTTCCCGGTCATTTCCGGTTTGCTGTTTAT
>VBCT01000080.1 GCA_005882235.1 Betaproteobacteria bacterium | reverse complement strand
AGCTCACCCGCCAGGGTCGTGACCAAAACGCTGGTGGCTTCGGAAGCGCAGAAGGAATGCCTTTCACTGAACAACAGGCAGCGGCTGCATTACAAGTTTCGAGCCGACGGGCCGTTGAACTTCAAGGTCTCGCACCAGGAGGAAAGAGAAGTCATCGATCTCAAGCGCGACGGTACGGAAAGCGCGTCCGGCAGCTTCATGCCCAAGAGATCCGCCGATCATTGCCTCGTGTGGACCAACGCCGGCAAACACTCGGTGACTCTTCGCTACGAGTTCCAGCGCGCTTCGCAGTGAACCCTCAACGAAGGGCGCGCGCGCCGCGGTGAGCGCATCTCCCGAAGACGCCGTGCTGCTGCTGCACGGGGCGTGGATGAACCGCTGGGTCATGAGCTATCTCGCTCTGGCGCTGCAGCGGGAAGGTTTCGCGGTGCAAACCCTGAGCTATCGCACCATGCGAGGCACGCTCGCGGAGCATCTTGCCCGCGTGGCCGAGAGAATTGCCGCCCTCGAGGCGCCGCGCCTGCACCTGGTCGGCCACAGCCTGGGCGGGGTCATCGTGCTGCGCTACCTGCAGCGCGGCGCGGACCCGCGCGTCCGGCGCGCCGTGCTGCTCGGTTCGCCCGTCGCGGGCTGCCGTGCTGCGGCAGACCTTGCGCAGAGCGCGGGCGGCGAGCTGCTGCTGGGGGCAAGCCTCGGGGTGTGGCGCGAGCCGGTGGATGTCTCCGTCGATCGCCGTTTCGAAGTCGGAGCGATCGCCGGCACCGTCGCGTTCGGCCTGGGTCGCATGGTGACGCGGCTGCCGAAGCCCAACGACGGAGTCGTCTGCCTCGACGAGACGAAATTTCCCGCCCTGCGCGATCACATCGCACTCCCGGTCGGCCACACCTTGATGCTGGTTTCCCCACGTATCGCGCGCCAGACGGCCGCGTTCCTCAGGACCGGAGAATTCCGGCGATGAGGCGGCTCGCGGCTCTCGGCGCCCTCGTTTTCGTCTCGGGCTGCGCGTCGCTCGAATACTACGCGCAGGCGGTAGGCGGGCACCTCGAGGTGATACGGCTTGCCGTTCCGATCGAAGAGCGCTTGCGCGAGCCGGACACGCCCGAGCCGCTACGCGCAAAACTGGCGAAGGTGCTCGCCATCCGGGAATTCGCCAGTCGCGAGCTCGCGCTTCCGGACAACGGAAGCTATCGCCGCTACGCGGACATCGGCCGGCCCTTCGTGGTCTGGAACGTGTTTGCCGCGCCCGAATTCTCGGTGAAACCCGTCGAGTCGTGCTTTCTTTTCGCCGGGTGCGTGAGCTATCGGGGCTTTTACTCCGAGGAGGCGGCGCAGCGGCACGCGGCCGCGCTCGCCGGCAAGGGCTACGATGTCTACGTCGGAGGCGTGGCGGCGTATTCGACGCTCGGCTGGTTCAGCGATCCGGTGCTCTCGACTTTCATTCAGTATCCGGAGCCCGAGGTCGCGCGCATCGTGTTTCACGAGCTCGCCCACCAACTGGTTTACGTGAAAGGCGACACGATGTTCAACGAATCCTTCGCGGCGACGGTGGAGGACGAGGGCGTGCACCGCTGGCTCGAACGTCAGGGAACGCCCGCGCAGCGCGCCGCCTACGAGGCTTCCGGGCGCAGGCGCGCCGAATTCGTCGCGCTGATGACGAAGTCGCACGCGGAGCTCGCCGCATTCTATGACCGGCCCGCCGAGCCGGAGGAAAAGCGCGCCGGAAAACGGCGCTTGTTCGCGGCGATGCAGGAAGAATACCGCTCGCTCAAGGCCTCATGGGGCGGTTTTGCCGGCTACGACCGATTGTTCGAGCGCGGAGCGAACAATGCGCTGCTCGCGTCGGTCGCGAGTTACTCGGAACTCGCGCCCGCATTTCGCGGGATGCTCGCCCAAAAGGACGGCGATCTGCCGGGTTTTTACGCCGCCGTGCGCGAGCTGGCGAACCTCGACAAACCGGAACGCGATGCGCGTCTGGCCGTCCCGAGCCGCTAGCTGAGCGGCAGCATGACGTGTTTCTTGTACGACGCGCGCTGCTGCAGCCGCTCGTAATAGGCCTCGACCCTGGGCAGCTTCGGGCGCTTCACCGCGAGGGCGTACCAGCGATGGACGAACGTTCCCAGCGGAATGTCGCCCATCGTGAACGATTTGCCTGCGACATGATCGCGCCCCTCCAAGCCCTGCTCGAGCACCTGGAACGCCTGCGCGAGCCTTTCGACGCCTTCTTCGATCGCCTTGAGATCGCGCTTTTCCGCCGGAGTGCGGATGAGACCCCAGAAAACCGGCGTGATCGCCGGCGCGACGGTGCTCGTCGTCCAATCCATCCAGCGATCGGCGTCGGCGCGTTGCCTGGGATCGTTCGGCCAGAGCGTGCCCGCGCCGTGCTTCTCCGAGAGATAGCGCACGATCGCGTTCGATTCCCACAGCACGAACCCGTCGTCCTCGATCGTCGGCACGCGGCCGTTCGGATTCATCCTGCGGTAGAAGGGCGTCGGTGCGCTCGTAAGGGACTTTCAGCTCGGCCAGTGCCCAAAGCACTTTCTGCACGTTGATCGAGTTGATCCTGCCCCAAAGCTTCAGCATGGCTGGAATGCCCTTCGGTAGGGAAAATGTCAGCGCCGGGCGCGCCGCTTTGCCTTGCCTGCGCGGCGGATTGACGGCCGCCGCGCGGGATTCTTGGGCGCAGATTCCTTCGCCGCGATCGCTTCCACCTCGACGAGGAACTCCGGCCTCGCGAGCGAGGAGATCACGAGCAGCGTCGATGCGGGGCGGTGGCTGCCGAGGAATTTCGCGCGAACCTGGGCGAATCTAGCGAAATTCTCGTGACGGGTCAGAAACGAGGTGATTTTCACCACGTCGCCGATTCCCATGCCGGCGTCGGCCAGCACCGCGAGAATGTTCTGCCATACCACTTCGGTCTGTTCTTCGATCGTGGCGGGAACGGACCCGTCGGGGCGCACCCCGATCTGGCCCGCCACATGGAGCCAGCGCGCGCCGGGCGGCACCTCGATGCCGTGAGAATACGTACCGATCGGGGCTGCGATGGATAGTGGGTTGTGCACCTTCAGCATGTCTGTCTCCCCGCGATTGCCGACCGGCTCATTCTACTCGCGGTGCGCGGTGCCGCACGCCGTGCGCTACCATACCGGCCTTCCGTCTTCGAAAGACCCGGCTCCTGGGCATGGACACGCGTGTTGCGGCCGCCGTTCTCGCGTTTTCGCTGTGCGGCTGCGCGATATTCAGCGAGACCCACGGCATGCAGGAGGTCGACAACTGGGTGAGGAGCCACGAGCCCCTCGCCGAATCGGGAAAGATGAAGTGGTCGGATTTCTATGCGCAATACCTTGAGAAGGTCTCGGCTGCTCCCGTGATCAGCCAGAGCCCTGTCGTGGAACGGCTCGGCATCATGATCACCGCCGCGCTCTTCTACGAACGGGGTCGCATCGACAGAGCCAGGTTCGATTCGATACAGAGCATAGTGCGGAAATATCAGACGCTCGACGACCCCGCGGCGAACCTGCTCGCCCGAAGCGCGCTGGTGCGGGCGCTAGCGTCAGAACCCGACCGGTAGGCTGTCGCGCCTCGCGTCCGACGCGGCGAGATAACCGTCCTCGAGCCGGTACGCGATCTGGGCGCAGCCGAAGGCGTTGTAGTCTTCGGGCAGCTTCATCACCCGGTGGCCCCGCCCGGCGAGGTCCGAGAGCGTCACTTCGGGCCACTCGTCCTCGAAGGTGACATCCATGCCCTGCACGAAGCGAAAGCGCGGCCCGTCGATCGCGCCCTGCGGTCCCTGGCCGTAGTCGGCCATGCGCACCATCATCTGCGTGTGCCCCTGCGGTTGCATGCTGCCGCCCATCAGGCCGAAGCTCATGACGGGCGCGCCGTTCCGCGTGACGAATCCGGGGATGATGGTATGGAAGGGACGCTTCCCCGGCGCCACCTGGTTGGGGTGACCTGGGGTGAGAACGAAACCCGAGCCGCGGTTCTGGAGGCTCACCCCGGTGCCGGGCACGACGACGCCCGAGCCGAATCCCGTGAAGTTCGACTGGATCATCGACACCATCATGCCGCTTGCGTCCGCCGCGGTGAGGTAGACGGTCCCGCCCTTGGGCGGCGTGCCGTGGCCGAAGTCCCGCGCGCGCTTCATGTCGATCAGCTTGGCGCGCGACTTCAGGTAATCCGGGTCGAGCAGCTGCGCCGGCTTTACGTCCATCGCTATTGCGTCGGCGACGAACGCCCTAGCGTCGGCAAAGGCGAGCTTCACCGCCTCGATCTGAAGGTGCACGCTGTCCGCGGAATCGACCGGGTGATCGGCGACATCGAAGTTGGAGAGAATCCCGAGCGCCATCAGGCACACGATGCCCTGGCCGTTCGGCGGGATCTCGTGCACGGTGAGGCCGCGGTAGTCCTGGCCTATCGTGTCCACCCAGTCGTTCGCGTGCGCGGCGAGATCGGCGCGCGTCATCGCGCCGCCCGTCGCCTTGGCGTACGCTTCGATTTTTTCCGCGAGCTCGCCGCGGTAGAACGCCTCGCCCTTCGTGGCGGCGATCCTCTCCAGCGTCCTGGCCTGGTCGGGGAAACGGAAGATCTCTCCAGCCAGCGGCGCGCGGCCATCGCGCAGGAATGCCTCGGCAAAACCGGGCTGGCCGCGCAGCTCGGGCACCTGCGGGCTCCAGCGCTCGGCGACGAAGGGTGAAACCGGAAAGCCGTTGGCCGCGTAGTCGATCGCCGGCCCGAAGAGCTTCTCGAAGGGGAGCTTGCCGAACTTCTTCGACAGCTCGACCCAGGCCGACACCGCGCCCGGCACCGATACGCTGTTCCAGCCGCGCACGGGCACGGCGGTGTGCCCCTTGAAATACTCCGGGGTCCACGCTGCGGGCGAGCGTCCCGAGGCGTTCAGGCCGTGCAATTCATTTCCGTCCCAGATGATCGCGAAAACGTCGCTGCCGATGCCGTTCGAAATCGGCTCGACCACGGTGAGCGTGATCGCGGTCGCGAGCGCCGCGTCGACGGCATTGCCCCCGGCGAGGAGCATGCGCAGGCCGGCCTGCGCCGCGAGCGGCTGCGAGGTGGAGACGACGTTTCGCGCGAGCGTGGGGCGGCGCAGCGTCGGGTAGGGCGTGTCGAAAACGACGGGTCCTACGGCTCGTTGCTCCATCTGGATCGTTCGAACTTACGGTTTTGCCGAAGCGGAGAGCGCATTATCTATGTCCCAGAGGATGTCGTCGAGCGTTTCCAGCCCGACCGAAATGCGGATCATGTCGGGCGTTACTCCGGCCTTCGCCTGCTCTTCCTCGGACATCTGCCGGTGCGTGGTCGAGGCCGGATGGATGATGAGCGTCTTCGCGTCGCCGATGTTGGCGAGATGGCTCATGAAAGTGGCCGCCTCGATGAATTTTTCCCCCGCCTTCGCTCCGCCCTTCACGCCGAAGTTGAGGAGGCCGCTCGCCCCCTTCGGCAGGTACTTGCGCGCGAGCTTGTGGTACTTGTTCCCGGGAAGCCCCGGATAGTTGACCCACGACACCCTCGCGTGGCTCTCGAGGAACTTCGCCACCGCGAGCGCGTTCTCGCAATGCCGCTCCATTCTCACCGGGAGCGTCTCGAGGCCTTGCAGCAGCAGCCACGCGTTGAAGGGCGAGAGCGCCGGGCCGAAGGTGCGCAGCGTCTCCATGCGCGCGCGCATGCTGTAGCCGAAGTCGCCGAAGGTCTCGAAGAAGCGCACGCCGTGGTAACCGCGCGAGGGCTCGGTCATTCCGGGGAAGTTGCCGTTGTCCCAGGGAAACTTGCCCGACTCCACGATGATTCCGCCCATGGTGGTGCCGTGGCCGCCGATGTATTTCGTCGCCGAGTGCACCACGATATCGGCGCCCCACTCGAACGGGCGGCACAGATAGGGCGAGGGGACCGTGTTGTCTATCACGAGCGGGATGCCCGCCTCGCGGGCGATTTTCGCGATCGCCTCGATGTCGACGATGTTGATGAGCGGATTGCCGAGCGTCTCGGCGTACAGGATCTTCGTGTTCTTCTTTATCGCGCGGCGGAAATTCTCTGGATCATCGGGATTCACGAAGGTGGTGGCGATGCCGAGCTTGCGGAGATTCACCTCGAGCAGCGTATAGGTGCCGCCGTAGAGCGTGGACGCGGAAACGATGTGATCGCCCGCTTCGCACAGCGTGAGGATCGCGGTCATCTCGGCCGCCTGCCCGGTGGCCGTGGCGACCGCGGCGCGTCCGCCCTCGAGCGCCGCGACGCGCTCCTCGAGCACTGCGGTCGTCGGATTGGAAATGCGCGTGTAGACGTTGCCGAAGGTCTGCAGGTTGAAGAGGCTCGCCGCGTGGTCGGCCGAGTCGAACACGTAGGAGGTGGTCTGGTAGAGCGGCACCGCGCGCGAGCCCGTCGCCGGGTCGGGAATCTGTCCCGCGTGAAGCGCGAGCGTCTCGATACCGAACTTGCGGTCAGCCATACGGGGTTTGGCGTCGTTGCGCGAAGGAACGCGGGCCTTGCCGCGCTGCGCGAACTATAGCACGCGGGTCAGGCATCCTCGCGCGCGCCCGCCTTCTGCGGGTCCGCGGAGTACGCCACGACGCGGTTGCGTCCGGTCTGCTTCGCCAGGTAGAGCGCCTCGTCGGCGTGGCGCAACAACTCTTCGGATTCGCTTGCGTGATCGGGGAAGACGGCGACCCCGAGGGAAACGGTGACGGGCCCGAGCGGCCGATCGTCATACCGGAGCTCGAGCTTCGCAACGTCCTCCCGCATCCGCTCGGCCCTGCGCAGCGCGGCGTCGAACGGGCACTCGGGCAGGAGCACCAGGAATTCCTCGCCTCCGTAGCGGCTGGCGACGTCGGACCCACGCGTTGAGCGCCCGAGCGCGCCCGCCAGCTCCCGCAGCACCAGGTCGCCTGCTTCGTGGCCGAAGCTGTCGTTGAAACGCTTGAAGTGATCGATGTCCAGCATGATTGCCGCGACCGGCCTGCCGTGGCGCTGCGCGCGGTGCAGCTCCAGGCCGAACCACTCCTGCACGTAATGGCGGTTGTAGAGGCCCGTGAGCCTGTCGCGCATCGCCTGCTCGTGCAGTCTTTCGCGCAGCAGCGCCGCCTCGCGGTTGCGCTTCGCAAGCTCCGCGCCGCGCGACTCGGAGACTGCAACCGACGTCATCAGCCAGAACAACAAAGCGCTGATGGCAAGCAAGGCCGCGAGGATCGCGGCGACCCCGGCCTTGTCGAGGAGGTCGACCGGATCTTTGTGTGGAACGATCCGCAGCCGCCATTCGCGATCTGCTACGGCCAGGCGCTGGTTCACCGCGTACCGGGAAAATTCCGCCGGCGCAGTTGCCGTGGCGGCAGCGCCCGACGCCGCGCTGTCGAACAGCAGCATGTCGCCCGCTG
>VBCT01000079.1 GCA_005882235.1 Betaproteobacteria bacterium | reverse complement strand
CGTGTTTTCCCGGCGGCGCGAGACCGGGGTCGACGGTGCTCGGAATCAGCATCTCTACGATGGGCTCGCGCGCGTAGCCCATCGTGCGCGCGTCGAAGTAGGCGCGCTCCATGTAAACGAGCGAAGGCGCGATGATGATCCCGGCGCTGTGGTGAGGTTGCGCGTGCTTCCCGGGAGCGCAGGTGAAATCGGGCAGCTCCGAGAGCGCGACGTTCATGCGGAACGATCCCGAGGCGCAGCGCCAGCGCTCGATTCTCGAGCGGAATTCGGAGTCGAGCGCGCCCGGCTCGAGCATCTTGAGGTAAAGCAGCTTCGGGTTCACCGCTCCCGCGACGGCCCTCGCCTCGAGCTCGGTTCCGTCTGCGAGTGCGACACCGGCGGCATGGCCGCCCTTCACCCGCACGGCGAGCACCTCGGCTCCGGTCGTGATCTCCACGCCGCGCGCGCGCGCTTCCTTCGCGATCGCGTCGCTCACCGCGCCCATGCCGCCGAGCGCGTGTCCCCAGGTGCCGCGCTTGCCGTTGACTTCGCCGAAGGCGTGGTGCAGCAGCACGTAGGCGGAGCCGGGCGAGTAAGGGCTCGCGAAGTGCCCGACTTGCGAGTCGAATCCGAACACCGCCTTGATCGGGTCGCTCTCGAACCACCAGTCGAGCAGCTCGCCCGCGCTCTTCGTGACGATCTCCCACAGATCGCGCTGCGAGCGGCGCGAAAGGAGCGCAAGCTTCCCGCCGAGCGCGAGCGCGCGCAAGCCGCTGCGCCAGCTCATGCCGAGGTTGGGAGGTGTCTCGAGGACGAGCGCGCGCAGCGTGTCGGCCGCCTCCTCGATCGTCCGGTAGTAATCGGGCAGGCGCTCGGCGTCGCGCCGTGAGAAGCGGGAGAGCTCCTTCTGCGTGTCGGCCGTTGTCGGACCGAGCCTGAAGCAGCGTCCGTCGGGAAGCGGGAGAAAATTGGCGAACGGCCGTTCGACGATTCTCAATCCATGCTCGGCAAGCCGCAGCTCGCGGATCACCTTGGGGTTGAGCAGGCTCACGGTATAGGCGGCCGTGGAGTTGCGAAAGCCCGGGGCGAATTCCTCGGTGACCGCCGCTCCGCCGACGAGGGCGCGGCGCTCGAGCACCCTTACCTTGAGACCGGCGCCGGCGAGATAGCAGGCGCAGACCAGGCCGTTGTGTCCGCCGCCGACGATGACGACATCGTAAGGCACTAGCGCCGCTTCTCGAAGCGGTAGACGGCGACGCCGCCGAAGAAATTCGCGAACGTCCTCACGGGCCTGCCGCGGTTGAGGGCGACGCGCTCGAGAATGCGGATGCCATGGCTCGAGCAGAACGACTCGAAATCGGCGATGGTGAAGAGGTGCACGTTGGGCGTGTTGTACCACTCGTAGGGCAGCTCCGGCGAGACCGGCATTCTTCCCAGAGCGATCTGCAGCCGCAGGTCCCAGCGGCCGAAGTTCGGGAACGAGACGATCGCCTCGCGCCCGACGCGCAGCATCTCGAGCAGGATCTCCTCGGTGTGCCGCACCGCCTGCAGCGTCTGCGACAGGATCACGCAATCGAAGGAGCCCGGGTCGAAACCCGCGAGGCCCCGCTCGAGATCGCTCTGGATGACGTTGACGCCGTTTTTCACGCAGGCGAGCACGTTGGCGTCGGCTATGTCGATTCCGTAGCCGCGCGCGTTGCGGGCCTGCCTCAGGTACCTGAGCAGGGTCCCGTCGCCGCAGCCCAGGTCGAGCACCGTGGAATCCGGCCTGATCCAGGCGGCGATCGCGTGGAAATCGGAGCGGTCCGCGCGCGCGCCCTGTTCCTCCGCGCTCATAGGCGCTCGAAGACACCGTCGAAGTAGGCCTTGACGAGCGCGTGGTAGCGCGCGTCATCGAGCAGGAATGCGTCGTGCCCGTGCGGCGCATCGATCTCCGCGTAGGACACGTCGCAGCGGTTGTCGAGCAGCGCCTTGACGATCTCGCGCGAGCGCGGCGGCGCAAAACGCCAGTCCGAGGTGAACGACACGACCAGGAACCGGGCGCGTGCCGCGGCGAGCGCCCTCGACAGATCGTTGTCGTGCGCGGCCGCCGGGTCGAAATAGTCGAGAGCGCGCGTGATCAGCAAATAGGTGTTGGCGTCGAAATACTCGGAGAACTTGTCGCCCTGGTGCCGCAGGTAGGACTCGATCTCGAAATCGACGTCGAAATGGAACTGGATCGAGTCCGAGCGCAGGGCTCTGCCGAACTTCTCCATCATCGCGTCATCCGACAGGTACGTGATGTGGCCGATCATGCGCGCAAGGCGCAGGCCCCTGCGCGGGACCACGCCGTGCTCGTAGTAGTCGCCGCCGTGGAAATCCGGGTCGGTGGTGATCGCCTGGCGCGCCACTTCGTTGAAGGCGATGTTCTGCGCCGAGAGCCTGGGCGCGGCCGCGACGACGACGGCGTTGCGAATGCGGTCCGGATAGCCGATCGTCCATTGCAGCGCCTGCATCGCGCCGAGGCTCCCTCCCATCACGGCGGCAAAGGAAGCTATGCCCAGCCGGTCGGCAAGCCTCGCCTGCGCGTCCACCCAGTCCTCGACCGTGACGACGGGGAACGAGGAACCGTAGGGCTTCCCGGATCCGGGGTCGACGCTCTTCGGGCCGGTCGAGCCGAAGCAGCCGCCGACGTTGTTGACGCCCACCACGAAGAATTTCTCGGTGTCCACCGGCTTGCCGGGCCCGATCATGTTGTCCCACCAGCCGAGGTTGTCCGGGTCGTCGGCGTAGTAGCCGGCCACGTGGTGCGCGGCGTTGAGAGCGTGGCAGGCGAGCACGGCGTTCGATTTCGCCGCGTTCAGCGTCCCGTAGGTCTCGTAGACGAGATCGTACGAATCCAGAACCGCTCCGCTGCGAAAGCGGAGCGGTTCGGTGAAGCTCAGCGTTTGCGGCCTGACCGCACCCACCGATCGCGGCTCTGTCCCGTTTCTTGGCGCCATAAAATAAAAAACCCGCTCAGCTTGCCTGCTAAACGGGTCGCCCTCGCTTTAGCAATATTTGTTTTACGCCCGGCTACGGCCCGGCGGCGCCTGCAAGCTGATGATCAAATCGGCGCGAAGCAGGAACTTACCTCAGCCCGGCGTCGTCGTCAATTCCTTGGAGACGCCCTGAACCGGAGTTTGCGCTGCTGCCAGCGCTCGCGCCGCACGCGCTTGCGGCCCATTTTCGGCGAGGACAAAATCGCGCACGTCGGCCGGAATCTCGGCCGCCTCGCGCTCGAAGCGCGGAACGACGGTCCCCGAATCGAATTTTCCGTCGCGCACCAGGATAGGCGCTTCCCCGACCCCGCCATCCATGCTGCCGCCGTGATCCACGCCGTCGTGGTAGAAGCCCTCGGTATCGCTCCATACCAGGGCGCGCTCGTTCAGCTCGACGTCATAGCACAGCTGGAATCTGACGAAGGCCCCGCCCGCATCCTGCCAGATGAACAGGTCGAAGTAATCGCTTTCGAACCAGCGGCGCTTGAGCGCCGGGTTGTCCTGCTCGACGATGAGGACTTCTCGGAGCATCGGTCTCGACGCGGAGGGCCGCGGGCCGCAGCTTTAGGCGTTGAGCTTCGCGAGCAAGGCGCGCGCCCTTCCGGTGTCGTGCGCGCGGTAGACGCGCGCGGCCGGCTCCTCGAGTTCCCGGACACGGGTCCGCAGGACCTGTTGCTTGATCGCGAGCAGCTGCGCCGGATGCATGGAAAACTCGCGCAGCCCGAAGCCGAGCAGAAGGCGCGTCATGGCCGCATCGCCCGCCATTTCCCCGCACACCGCCACCGGGGTCTTGGCGCGCTTCGCGCTACGGATGGTCTGCGCGATCAGCTGCAGCACTGCCGGGTGCAGCGGATCGTACAGGTGCGCCACCGTATCGTCGGTGCGATCGATCGCGAGCGTGTACTGGATCAGGTCGTTCGTCCCGATCGAAAGAAAATCCAGCTTGCTGATGAAATATTTCAGGGACAGCGCCGCGGCCGGCACCTCGATCATCCCGCCGATCTGTATGTGCCGGTCGTACGGGATCTTGTGGTCGTCGAGCGTTTCCTTCGCCTGGCGCACGGCGGCGAGCGTCTGTTCGACCTCGTGCGCATGGGCGAGCATCGGAATGAGCAGGCGTATCTTCCCGTGGCGGGAGGCGCGCAGGATCGCGCGGAGCTGGGTCAGGAACATCTGCGGCTCGGCGAGACAGAAGCGTATCGCGCGAAGGCCGAGCGCGGGATTGGGGCCGCCCCGGTCGGCGCCGTTGATGCTCTTGTCGGCTCCGAGGTCGAGCGTCCTGATCGTGACCGGCCGGCCGTGCATCGCGTCGGCGACCTCCCGGTAGGCCTCGAACTGCTCGTCTTCCGAAGGCAGATCGTCCCGGTTGAGGAACAGGAACTCGCTGCGGAAGAGGCCGATTCCGGCGGCTCCTGCTTCGTTGGCCTCCTTCACGTCCTGCGGCAGCTCGATATTGGCCTGAAGGTCGACCGTGACCCCGTCCATAGTGGCCGAGCGCGCGGTGCGCAGGCGCTTCAGCTTCTGCCGTTCGGCTTCGATTTCGCTCCGCAGCTGCCGATATTCCTCGAGCACCCGCGCGCCGGGATTGACGATCAGCACGCCTTCGCGGCCGTCGACGATCACGAGCTCGCCCTCCCAGATCATGCTGCGCGCGTGATGCAGGCCCACGATCGCGGGGATGTTGAGGCTGCGCGCGACGATGGCCGTGTGGGAGGTGACCCCGCCGAGGTCGGTCACGAAGCCCGCGTACTGGTGCTGCTTGAACAGGATCATGTCCGCGGGCGACAGGTCGTGCGCCACCACGATCAGCTCCTTCTCGCTCGAGGGCTCGGCGGGCGCGTGCCCCGTGCCGAGCATCGCCTTCAGCACCCGCTCGACCACCTGCACGATGTCCTGCTTGCGCTCGCGCAGGTACGGGTCGTCCATCTCGTCGAACTGCGACACGAGGTAGTCCATCTGCAGCACCAAGGCCCATTCGGCGTTGCAGCGCCGATTGCCGATAAGCTCTCGAGGGACCGCAGAGAGATTGGAATCGTTGAGCAGCATCGCGTGCAGGCTGAGGATCGCCTTCATCTCCGCCGGTGCGCCGGTGGACACGCTCGTCTGCAGCGCGGCAAGCTCGCCCCGGACCTGCGCGATCGCAGCGTCGAAGCGCGCGATCTCCGCGGCTATCCCCTGCGGTGCGATCTCGTAGTGGGCGACTTCCAGGCGCGCAGTCGAGACGAGGTGCGCGTGGCCGATCGCAATTCCCCCGGAAACGCCCGCGCCGTGCAGGGTGAAGCTCGCGCTGCTCGCCTGAGGATTCTCGCCCATTTTCACCGGAAGCCTACTCCTCTTCCCCGAAGCGCTCGGCGATGAGCCGGACCACCGCGGCGAGCGCGCTGTCCGCGTCCTCGCCGTCGGCCTCGATGACGACGCGGCTGCCCTTGCCTGCGGCGAGCATCATGACGCCCATGATGCTTTTCGCGTTCACGCGCCGGCCGTTGCGCAGCAGCCACACCTCGGCGGCGAAATTCCCCGCGAGCTGCGTGAGCTTCGCCGCGGCGCGCGCGTGCAGTCCCAGCTTGTTGACGATTTCAACTTCGGCTCGCGGCATTGCAGGCGTCCGAATTCAGGTGGACCACGCCGTCCCGCCCGCCGCTCATCGCCTTGTCGACCACCGCGGCAAGCGGTTCATCGCGATAGGTGAGCGCGCGGATCAGCATGGGAAGGCTCGCCCCCGACAGGCCCTCGACCTTGCCGGGCCTGAGCAGGCGCGTGGCGATGTTCGATGGCGTGGCGCCCAAGATATCGGTGAGCACCAGCACCCCGTCGCCGCCGTCGAGCTGCCGCACCAGCTCCTGGGCCTGGGGCAGGATCGCGTCGGGATCGTCATGGACCGTCACGCCCAGCTGCTGAACCTGCAGCGGCCGCTTGCCGAGCACATGGCTCGCGCCGTGGATGAGCGCCTCGCCCAGGGCGCCGTGCGCGACGATGAGAACTCCGACCATGACCTTATTTTGCTACTTTACGGCGGCTTCCAGGGCGTCGAGAAACATCCCGGCGACGTTGAATCCCGTCTGCTGGGTGATCTCCTGAAAGCAGGTGGGGCTGGTGACGTTGATTTCGGTCAGGTATTCGCCGATCACGTCCAGGCCCACGAGGAGCAGCCCCTGGCGCGCGAGCTCCGGCCCGAGCGCGTTCGCGATTTCCAGGTCCCGCCGCGTGAGCGGCTTCGCGACGCCGGTGCCGCCCGCGGCGAGG
>VBCT01000078.1 GCA_005882235.1 Betaproteobacteria bacterium | reverse complement strand
GCAGCATGAAATACAGGTCGTGGCCGCGCTTCGCGGCCTCGACCATCATCGCGTAGGTCGAGTCCTTGTGGATCTTGAACGAGGGCAGCGGATCGGCGATGAAGGCGATTCTCATGGTTTTACCGCGCCGAGCATGTAGTCCACTGCCGCCTTCACCTCTGCTTCCGACAGCGTGAGGTTGCCCCCTTTGGGCGGCATCGCACCCTTGCCCTTGAGCGCGTTCTCGTACACGTGCTCGGTGCCGTGCATGAGGTGCATCGCCCACGCCTTCTTGTCGCCGAACTTCGGGGCGTTCGCCACGCCCGTGCCGTGGCAGGCCATGCACGTCGACTCGTACACCGCCTTGCCGTCCGCCTTGGCCGCCGGCTCCTTGCCGGCTGGCCCGGCCGCGCCGAGATTGACCTCGGCGACGGGCTTGATGCGCTTTGCGATTGCTTCGGGCGACCTCGCGTCTTCGTCGTAGGTTCTGCCGCTCGTCGCGAGTTGCGCAAGCAGGACGATGACGACGATCGGCACGATAAACGCGAGCACCAGCACCGTGACGAGCTGCTTGGGAGTCTTGATCAGGGACTCGCGCCGCTTTCCGCTCATTCTTGCGCCCTTAGGCGAGCGTAGAAACGCACGCATTATAATCCCTCCCATGATCGATCCTCTCGTCGTCGAAGAACTGATCGACCGTGCGCTCGCCGAGGACATCGGCTTCGCCGATCTCACCTCGGAGCTGGTGATCCCGGCCGCCGCGCGAGCGGAGCTCGAGCTCAACGCGCGCCAGGACATCGTCGTCGCCGGGATCGACGTCGCCGCGCAGGTTTTCCGTCGCCGCGTGCCGGAGTGTCGCGTGGAGCTGCGTGTGAAGGACGGAGATCGCGTCAATGCAGGCACGGCGATGGGGCGAGTCGAAGGCCCGGCTCGCGGGCTGCTTGCGGTGGAGCGAACCGCGTTGAATTTTCTCCAGCACCTTTCGGGAGTCGCCACCCTCACCGCGCAGTACGTCGAGCGCGTCGCGGGGACGCGGGCGGTGCTGATCGACACGCGCAA
>VBCT01000007.1 GCA_005882235.1 Betaproteobacteria bacterium | reverse complement strand
AACGCCGGCGCGAGCTTTCCGCCTTCGAGCTCGGCGTGAAGCGTGTACACGTGCCCCGCGGCGGGGCATTCCCGCGTGAGGTTGAGCACGTGGTCCGCGACGTTTTTTTTCGTGAGCCCGTTCGTGTCGATCAGCTCGTCCAGAGTCGGGAGCGTGGTCGGGAGCTGCGGGCACGCGACGATCTCGGCGCGCCATACGGGGATGAAGGGACCGCTCCCGCGGGTGTCCGAGCA
>VBCT01000006.1:1022-5620 GCA_005882235.1 Betaproteobacteria bacterium | reverse complement strand
GCGGAAGACACGCTTGATCGCGCGGCCCGTGTGGTCCGGACCGAGACTGAAGAGGAAAGTGGCGCCGGCGCCGTGCTTTTTCAGCAGCTCGACGAGGCGCGGGACCCCTCGCCGGGTGCCGCGGTAGGTATCGACGTCGACTTTCAGGGCGAGCTTCATTCGACCAACCTGCGCGCTTCGGCGACGTGCGTCCGGTAGGCGTCGAAGATGTGCTTCAGGGCCTCGCGCATGCCGACCCGCGGCCGCCAACCCAGGTCATTCGTCGATTGCGAGATCTTGGGGACGCGGTTCTGCACGTCCTGATAGCCCTTGCCGTAGTACTGCGCTGCGGTCGTCTTGACGAGCCTCACTTTCCGCGCGTTGGCGCGGTATTCGGGGTACTCCAGGGCGAGCTTTACCATCATGCCGGCGAGATCTCTGACCGAATAGTTGTTCTTCGGGTTGCCGATATTGTAGATTTTTCCGCTCGCGATTCCCTTGCGGTTCTCTATGATCTTCATCAGCGCGTCGATTCCGTCCTCGATGTAGGTAAACGCGCGCTTCTGCCGGCCCCCGTCGACCAGCTTGATCGGTTCTCCGCGGACGATATGGCCGAAGAACTGGGTGATCACGCGCGAGCTCCCTTCCCTGGAGGCGTTGAGATTGTCCAGCCCCGAACCGATCCAGTTGAACGGCCGGAACAGCGTGTAGTCGAGCCCTTCCTTCATGCCGTAGGCGTGAATGACGCGGTCCATCAGCTGCTTCGCGCAAGCGTAGATCCAGCGCGGCTTGTCGATCGGTCCGTACACGAGCGGGGAGGTCTCCGGATCGAACTCGCGGTCCGGGCACATTCCGTAGACCTCGGAAGTCGAGGGAAAGACCAGCCGCTTGCCGTGCCTGACGCATCCCCGCACGATCGGCAGATTCGCCTCGAAGTCGAGCTCGAAGACCTTGAGGGGTTCCCTGACGTAGATCGCGGGCGTCGCGATCGCGACCAGGGGCAGCACCGTGTCGCACTTGCGGACGTGATACTCGATCCATTCGCGGTTGATAGTGATGTCGCCCTCGAAAAAGAGGAAGCGCTTTTCACCGAGCAGCTCGGTGACGCGGTCGGTCTGCATGTCCATGCCGTAGACCTCCCAGTCCGTGCGCTCGAGGATGCGTTTAGAAAGATGATGGCCGATAAAGCCGTTCACGCCGAGGATGAGGATTCTTTTCACCTTGACTCCCTAGTGCAGCCGGACCCTGCGATCACCGATGCGATTGGCGAATTCTTGCGCGGAGAGCGGCCGGCCGTCCAGTTCAACGTCGAGGAGCTCCAGAATCTCTCCGTCGGCGCATGCGGCGTAGCAGCGGCCGCCTTCCGCGTAGAGGAACGCGCGGGCCCCTGCGCCGCTCTTTTGCGCCCCCCTTCGCGTCCGCAGCACCCGCAGGCGCGTTCCTTCCACTTCGGTGAACGCGCCGGGATAGGGCGGCGCGAGCGCGCGAACCAGATCGTGCACCCGCTTCGCAGGCGCCCTCCAGTCGATGCGACCGTCTTCGGGCCGGCGGCCGCCGTAATAGCCGCCTTGGGAAAGATCCTGCGCGCGAAGAACCGCGCTGCCGTCGACGAGTTTCGGCAGGCTGCGCCTGAGAACGCGCTCGGCCGCCGCCGTGACTTTTCCAAACACGTCCACGGCCGGCTCGTCGGGCAGGATGGCGACGGCTTCCTGGTCCACGATGCGTCCCGCGTCGGGCTTCTCCACCATCTCGTGCAGGGTCGCGCCGGTCTCGGTCTCGCCGTGGATGATCGCCCAGTTGACCGGCACCCGCCCGCGGTACTTCGGAAGGAGCGAGCCGTGCATGTTGAATGCACCCCTGCGGGGGATCGCGAGCAGCGCTGCGCCGAGCATAAGGCGGTAGTAGAACGAGAAAAGAAAATCCGGACGCAGGTCGCGGATTCTCTCGACGATCTGCGGTGCATTGGGGTCATCGGGCACGAGGGTCTCGATCGCCCGAGCGCGCGCAAGCCCGGCGACGCTCGCGAACCATATCCTCTCATCGGGCCTGTCCCGGTGCGTCACCACGAGAGGCACTTCGATCCGCTCGTCGAGGAGGACTCTGAGACAGCGGCAGCCGACGTCGTGATAGGCGAAGACGACCGCGCGCGTCACTCTTCAACGGGTTACGACATTTGACGCTGTTTCGGCGATTCCGAAACGGCGTCCTTGTGTTCCAGAACGGCCTGCACGAGGTAGCGCGGCCGTTGCCGTACCTGCTCGTAGATGCGGCCCACGTATTCGCCCAGCAGGCCGATGCCGAACAGGGTGATTCCGATCAAGAAGAATGCGATTCCAAAGAGCGTGAACAGGCCTTCCGCCTCGGGCCCGACCGCCACGCGGCGGATCGCGAGGAAAATCACGAACGTCAGAGACAACAGCGCTATCGCGATTCCCGAAAGCGAGAACAGCTGCAGCGGCATCACGGAGAACGCGGTGACGAGATCGAAGTTGAGCCTGACGAGGCTGTAGAGCGAATACTTCGACTCGCCGGCGGCGCGCTCCTCGTGCGCCACCTCGATCTCGGTCGGGCGCTGCGCGAAGGTATAGGCCAGTGCGGGGACGAAGGTGTTGACTTCGCGGCAGCTGTTGATCGCGTCGACGATGTCGCGGCTGTAGGCGCGCAGCATGCAGCCCTGATCCGTCATGCGGATGCGGGTGATGCGCTCGCGGACGGCGTTCATCATACGCGACGCGCTGCGCCGGAACGCGGTGTCCTGCCGCTCGAGGCGCACGGTTCCGACGTAATCGTGGCCTTCGTCCATTTTGGCGAGGAGCTTCGCGATTTCCTCGGGGGGGTTCTGCAGGTCCGCGTCGAGCGTGACCACGCGCTCGCCGCGGCTCGCCTCGAACCCGGCGATGATGGCGAGATGCTGGCCGAAGTTGCCGTTGAACAGGATCACGCGGGTCGCATCGGGGCGAAGCTCGAACTGCTCGCGCAGCAGCGCCGCAGACCGGTCGGCGCTGCCGTCGTTGACGAAAATGACCTCGTAGGTCGCCGCGAGCGCGTCCAGCGCCGGATACAGCCGCGCGAACAGCGCCGGCAGGACCGCTTCCTCGTTGTAGACGGGAATGACGACGGAGACCTTCGGCGCGGCCATGTCAGGCGGCCTTGCGCCGCATCACGCGCTTCATGCTTTCGCACACGCGCTCGACGTCCGCCGCGCGCATCTCGGGAAAGAGCGGCAGTGTGACCGTCTCGCGCGCGATCCGCTCCGAGACCGGGAACATGCCCTCGCGGAATCCCTTGTTGCGGAAAAGCGTGGTGAGGTGGATCGCTTCGTAGGAGACGCCGGTGCCGATTCCTTCCTTGTGCATCGCGTCCATGAACGCCCGGCGGGTGCTGCGCAGCGCCTGCAGCGGCAGCAGCACCGCGAACATGTTCCAGCTGTGCCCGGGGTTGTCGCGCGGCGGCAGGCGCTCGGGAGTGAGCAGGTCGTCGCCCGCGAGGCACTCGAAGTAGCGCTGCGCAAGCCGCGCGCGGGCCCGGCACCAGTCCTCCAGGCGCGCGAGCTGCTCCAGGCCCAGTCGCGCCGACACGTCGGAGAAGTTGTACTTCACCCCGGCGCGCTCCACGTCGCGCGTGCCGTCGGGAAGGCGCTTGATGCCGTGGAAGCGCAGCTCGTCCACGATCGCCGCCTCGCGCTCGTCGTTGAGCGCCAGAGCCCCGCCCTCGATGGTGGTCATGTTCTTGTTGGGATGGAAGCTGAACGACACGATGTCGCCCGTCGCCCCCACCGGGCCGCGCGGGGTGCGCGAACCGATCGCGAGGGCGGCATCCTCGAGGATGCGCACCTTGTGACGCCTGGCGAAGGCGTCGAGCACATCGGGATCGAGCGGCGCGTTGTAATGCGTCGGAAACAGCAGCCGCGTCTTCGGCGTGACCGCGGCCGCGGCCTGCGCAAGATCGATGTTGCGGGAGACTAGGCTCACGTCGACGAATACGGCGGTCGCGCCGGCGCGCTCGACCACGTTGCCGGTCACGAAGAAACTCTGGGCGGGGATGATCACCTCGTCGCCCGGCCCGATGCCGAGCAGCTCGAGGGCCACCTGCATCGCCGCGGTCGCGGAAGTGAGCGCGCGGACCGGCCGCCCGCCGAAGCGCTCCGACAGCGCCTTTTCGAACGCCGCGACTCGGGGCCCGGTGACGATCCAGCGGCTGCGCAGCGTGTCGGCGACGGCGGCGATCATGGCCTCGTCGATGGTCGGCCGCGCGAAGGGAAGGAAGTTCACTAGGAGCGCGCGACGAGAAACACGCCCGCGACGATGAAGCCGATTCCGATCAGCTTCTGCGCCGTGAGCGATTCGCCGAACAGGTACCAGGCCGCGACCGCATTTACGACGTATCCGATCGAAAGCATCGGATACGCGATCGAAACCTCGACGCGCGACAGGCCCAGGACCCAGACGACGAGGCTCACGACATAGCAGGCGACTCCGCCCGCGATATGCGGCTCGAATGCGAGCTTCACGCCGACGGGGACGATGTTCTGCGCGCTGAACGCGAAATGGCCCACGGCGTTGGTGCCCGCCTTGAGCAGCAGCTGCGCCGCCGCGTTGAGCAGCACGCCGGTGAAGATG
>VBCT01000006.1:0-961 GCA_005882235.1 Betaproteobacteria bacterium | reverse complement strand
TGGGGACCGGATGCGACTTGAGAAAATCGGCGAGGTCGTTCGTGCTGAACATGGCGAACGCTTCCCGGTCGGCTTGCCAGGCGCGCGCGAAAGCGGCAGCGTCGGGCAGGAAGTCCCGGGGCTCCCACGCGATCGGCTGCGCCAGCTCGTCCTTGTTGCCGACCATGGTCACGGTTCGATCCAGGTAGAACGGTAGGGTGTGATCAAAGGTGTCCACTACGTAAAAAGGAACGTCCGGCTTCACTTCGCCCCGGATTTTCTGGACGACATGATACGCGGAAAAGGCCGGGGCAAGCGTCTCGTGTCCCGACAAAACGATCTGCACCCAGGCGAGGCTGCCGAGGGCGAGAGTCAATGCGGCGGCGCCGCGCCGGCCGCACTGCGATGCGGAAGCGATTCCCGCCGCGGCCAACGCGATGCCCCCAACGGCGAGCCAGGGCAGGTAAGCTGCGTACAGTTCCGGCGGGAGATCCGTCTCGAGAAGAACCAGAGCCTTCGGGAGATTGGCAGAAGCCCAAAGCGACGCGGCGGCGAGCGCGATCCCGAGCAAGGCGGCGACCAGGCCCTGTGCCAGCGCGAAGCGCGGGCTCGCGGAGGCGAGATGGATCCCGATCAACAGGGCCAGCGCCGGAAATATCGGGAGGATGTAGGAGCCGAGCTTCGAGCCCGACGCGGAAAAGAACGCGAAGACGACCACGCACCACAGAAGCAGGAAACGCCGCGGCTGGAATCTGATTTCCGGAACGCGCGTCCATGCGCGTCCGAGGGCGGGGAACAGGTGCACGATCCAGGGGAGGACTCCGGCAAGGAGCACCGGCACGAAATACCACACGGGCTGATAGCGTCCGTGCTCCCGGGTGGTGAAGCGCTCGAAGTGCTCGTGGATGAAGAAGAAACGCAGGAATTCCGGGTTGGCGAGCGAAACCGCGATGAACCACGGCGCCGCGATCGCGAGGAAGAG
>VBCT01000005.1 GCA_005882235.1 Betaproteobacteria bacterium | reverse complement strand
GGGGCGAGGACCGCGCTACCGGTCGTCGTGGCCCCCAGGGCCCCGCTCATCTTTCGCGAATGGAAACCCGGGCTGGAACTCGCCGTCGGGCCGCTAGCGATCCCGTACCCCGTCGGTTCGCCCGAGGTCAGCCCGGATCACGTGCTTGTGCCTATGGTGGGATGGGACGCGGACGGATACCGTCTGGGATATGGCGGCGCTTTTTTTGACCGCACCTTGGCGGCGCTCGCCAAGCGGCCGCGCGTCATCGGGATCGCCTACGAGCAGGCCTTCCTGAAGACCATACACCCGCAGCCGCACGACATCCCCGTGGATTTCGTCGTCACAGAGCGCGGGATATACCGCCGCGAGCCGGAGGGGTTCAAGTTTCTCGACAATCCACAGGCCTTCTCCTCACCGGCGTGCTACGCCGGTGAGATCGCGCCCGGATACTTCGGAGAGAAACCGAAGACCTAGTCTCAACCGAGAAACAGCCGGTACGCCGGATTGCGGCTTTCGTCCACGTACGGATAGCCAAGCTCGGTGAGAAAACGCTGGAATTCTCGCATCTCGTGGCGCGGCACCTGCATGCCGACCAGCACCCGGCCGTAGTCGCTCCCCTGATTGCGGTAGTGGAACAGGCTGATGTTCCAGTCCGTGCGCATGCCCGACAGAAAGCGCATCAGCGCCCCGGGCCGCTCCGGAAACTCGAAGCGGTAGAGCAACTCGTCGGCGGCGCGCCGCGCGTCCCTCCGGATCGCCAGCGGGGCGTGCCCGCCGACCATGTGGCGCACGTGGAGCTTGGACATCTCGTCGTCGGAAAGGTCGAGCGTCTTCAAGCCCTGGCGCTCGAGGACCTTGACGATTTTCGCGGACTCGTCACGGCTGTGCACCTCGACGCCGACGAATACGTGAGCGTCCTTGGGATCGGCGATGCGGTAGTTGAACTCGGTGATGTTGCGCGCGCCGAGCGTGGCGCAGAACTTCTTGAAGCTGCCCGGGCGCTCGGCGATGGTGACCGCGAGTATCGTCTCGCGCCGATCGCCCACCTCGGCGCGCTCGGCGACGAAGCGCAGCCGGTCGAAATTCGTGTTCGCGCCCGAGGCGACGGCGACGAGCTTCTTTCCGCGCACCCCGGATCTCTCGACGTAAGCCTTGGCGCCGGCGATCGCCAGCGCGCCGGCGGGCTCGAGGATCGTGCGCGTGTCCTCGAACACGTCCTTGATCGCCGCGCAGATCTGGTCGGTGTCGACGAGGATCACGCCGTCGAGGAGCTCCCTGCACAGGCGAAACGTCTCTTCGCCGACCTGCTTCACGGCGACCCCGTCGGCGAAGAGACCCACGTGATCCAGTACGACGCGCCGTCCGGCCTTGAGCGAGCGCGCCATGGCGTCGGCGTCCACCGGTTCGACGCCGAGGACCTTGATCGCCGGGCGCAGGCGCTTGATGTAGGAAGCGATGCCGGAAACGAGCCCGCCGCCGCCGATCGGCACGAACACCGCGTGGATCGGGTGCGCGGTCTGACGCAGGATTTCCATTCCGATCGTGCCCTGGCCCGCGATCACGTCCGGATCTTCGTAGGGGTGGACAAAGCCGAGCTTGCGTGCCTTTGCCAGGCGCTTCGCCTCGACGTGCGCTTCGTCGTAGGTATCGCCGTGCAAGTGCACTTCCGCTCCGCGGGCCTTGACCGCGTCGACCTTGATCTTGGGGGTCGTGGACGGCATGACGATCACCGCCGCGCAGCCGAGCTTCTGGGCGGCAAGCGCCACGCCTTGAGCGTGATTGCCGGCCGAAGAGGCGATGACTCCGCGGGCGAGCGCCGCCGCCGACAGATTCGCCATCTTGTTGTAGGCGCCGCGGCACTTGAAGGAGAACACCGGCTGCATGTCCTCGCGCTTCAAAAGCACCCGGTTGCCGAGCCGCGCCGAGAGATTGGGCGCGACTTCCAGGGGCGTCTCCACCGCCACGTCGTACACGCGCGCCCGGAGAATCCGCTCCAGATAGTCGTTTTTCATCGCGTTTTTTCTTACCCCCTAAATGGGGGTCAAGGGCCACCCCCTTTTCAGGGGTGGGCGATACTCTACACGAACGCCCCGGCCGTGGGTAAAATGCCAGCTCGGGAGGAGCGGATGCCGAAGCCCGCGAAAAAGGCGAAAAAGGCTTTCTGGGAGCGCGGCTACCTCGCGCACGGATACTGGCTCGGAAAAGAGCGCCTGGGGCAGGTCACGCTCGGCCCGAAGAAGGAATGGGACGGAATCTACCGCTGGCGCGCGGGCAACCATTCCGGCGAAACCGCCACCCTCGACGAAGCCAAGCGCGCGGTCGAACAGGCGGTGCTCGTCGGCGCCAGTCAGCCGGGGCTGTTTGACAAGTAAGAGCTTGTCATTCTGAGCGCGAAGCGCGAAGAATCCGCTTTTCGTACCGTATAAAAGAATGCAGATCCTTCGCTTCGCTCAGGATGACTGCCGCTACGCGGCAGTCAGCTTCGCGTATTCCAGGGCGAGCCATTTCATCCCCTGCTTGCCGAAATTGACCTGCAGGCGCGCTTCGCTGCCGGATCCTTCGGCGTTGACGATGACGCCCTGGCCGAACTTCGGGTGCAGCACCGACTGGCCGATGCGGAACCCGTGGCCTGGCGTCCTGGCTTTGCCGCCTTTTGCCGGCTGGGGGGTCCACGCCACGTCATCGAATCGCGCGTGCCCCGGCCGAGGCGTGAGGCGCTTCACGACTTCCTCCGGGAGCTCGTCGAGGAAGCGCGAGGCGACGTTGTAGCGGGTCTGCCCGTGCAGCATGCGCGTCTGGGCGAAGGAGAGGTAGAGCCGCGTCCGCGCCCGGGTGATCGCGACGTACATCAGTCTGCGTTCCTCTTCCAGGCCGTCTTCCTCCAGAACGCTCTGCTCGTGCGGGAAGAGGCCCTCTTCCAGCCCGGTGATGAACACCGCGTGAAACTCCAGGCCCTTTGCCGAGTGCACCGTCATCAGCTGGAGCGCGTCCGTGCCCTCGGCCGCCTGGTTCTCGCCCGACTCTAGCGCGGCGTGCGCGAGGAACCCCTGAAGATCGTGCTCTTCTCCTTCGTTCACGAACGCGGCCGCCGCGTTCACGAGCTCGCTCAGGTTCTCGACCCGGTCGGCGCCGTCTCTTTCGGCTTTGTAATGCGCGACGAGCCCGCTTTTTTCGAGCATCACCTCGACCGTTTCGGGCAAGGGCAGCCCCTGCGTTTCCGCCTTGAGCGATTCGACGAGGCGCAGGAACGGGGCGAGCGCCGCGCCGCTTTTCCCGGAAAGTCCCGAGGCCGCCTTGTAAAGACTCGCATCGCCGGCCTTGGCCGCATCCTGCAGGGCTTCGAGGGAGCGCGCGCCGATTCCGCGCGCGGGGAAATTGACCACCCTCAGGAAAGCCCCGTCGTCGTCCGGATTGGCCGCAAGCCGCAGATACGCGAGCGCGTGCTTGATTTCCATGCGCTCGAAGAAGCGCAGGCCCCCGTATACGCGGTATGGAATACCGTTCGAAAAAAGCGCGTGCTCGATGATGCGCGACTGCGCGTTCGAGCGGTACAGCACCCCGATATCGGCAAGACGCAGGCCGCCGCGCTTCAGCGCCTGCACCTCCTCGGTCAGCCAGCTCGCCTCGTACCCGTCGCTTTGCGCCTCGTAGATGCGCACCGGCTCGCCGTGCCCGGCGGAAGTCCACAGGTTCTTGCCCAGGCGCTTCCTGTTGTGGGCGATGAGGGCGTTGGCCGCTGCGAGGATGAGCCCGTGCGAGCGGTAGTTCTGCTCGAGGCGGATGACGTTCTCGACGCGGAAATCGCGCTCGAATTCGGCCATGTTGCCGACGTGCGCCCCGCGAAATCTGTAAATCGATTGGTCGTCATCACCCACCGCGAACATAAGGTTTTTCGGCCCGGCGAGCAGCTTCAACCAGCGGTACTGGAGGCGATTGGTATCCTGGAATTCGTCCACCAGGATGTGCCGGAAGCGGCTCCGGTAATGCTCGCGGAGGATCTCGTTCCTGGAAAGGAGCTCGAAAGTGCGCAGCAGCAGCTCGGCGAAGTCCACCACGCCCTCGCGCTGGCATTGCTCGTCGTAGGCGGCGTAGATCTCGGCGTAGCGGCGGGTGATTTCGTCCCCGATCTCGACGTCCCGGGCGCGCCTGCCCTCCTCTTTCGCCGCGTTGATGAAATACTGCGCGTCCCGCGCGGGGAATCTCTCCTCATCGACGCCGAGCGCCTTCAATACGCGCTTCACCGCGGCGTGCTGGTCCTGGGAATCGAGGATCTGAAAGAGCTGCGGCAGGCCGGCGTCGCGGTGGTGAACGCGCAACAGGCGGTTGCACAGTCCGTGAAAGGTGCCCACCCACATGCCGCGGGTGCTGATCGGGAGCATCGCCGAAATGCGAGTGAGCATTTCGCGCGCCGCTTTGTTGGTGAAGGTTACGGCGAGAACGCCGTTTGGGCTTACATTCCCGGTCTGGATCAGCCAGGCGATTCGGGTGGTGAGAACGCGCGTCTTCCCCGAGCCGGCGCCTGCGAGGATCAGCGCCGATTGGTCGGGAAGCGTGACCGCGGCGAGCTGCTCGCGATTGAGGTGTTCGAGTAGATTGAGCATGCGGGCGTTCGCGAATGCGCGATTTTACCGCACGCTTCGACAGGGACCTTCAGCGTCACGGCGCGCCGCCGACCCGCGCGGCTATAATCCATCCTTTTCCCGAACCCGCTCATGCAGCCCCAGTACCACCCCGAGATCGTCGAGCGCGAAGCGCAGGAGCACTGGGACGCTACCTTCGCGTTTCGCGCGATCGAGGAGCCGCCCGGAAAAGGCGGCCGCCCGAAGTTCTACTGCCTGTCGATGTTCCCCTACCCTTCGGGCAAGCTGCATATGGGACACGTGCGCAACTACACCATCGGCGACGTGATGACCCGCTTTCATCGGATGCGGGGCTTCAACGTGCTTCAACCGATGGGCTGGGAC
>VBCT01000004.1 GCA_005882235.1 Betaproteobacteria bacterium | reverse complement strand
GGTGACGCGGATCCACGAAGCGTGCATGAAACTCGACGCCTTTGTCCTGGCTCAACCCTCGAAGCAGCCGGACGCAGCCTGACTGGTTGAGGGGACAAGTGGAGGAAAAGAATATGCGTTCCTTCTGCTTCTCGATGTTGCTGGCACTTTTATCCGGATACACGTTCGCGCAAGCTTATCCTTCCAGGCCAATTCACTTTGTGGTGCCCTTCCCGGCGAGCGGGCCGACCGATGTCATCACTCGCGCCATTGGACAGAAGCTATCGGAAGTCGTCGGTCAGCCGGTGGTGATCGACAACAGACCGGGCGCCGGTGGCGCGATTGGCTCCGAGGCGGTCGCGAGAAGCGCACCCGACGGCTACACCATTCTCATGGGGACAACCAGCACGCATTCGATCGGCCCGACGCTCAACCCGAAAACCCCCTATAACGTCGAGCGCGATTTTGCACCGGTGTCGCTGGTCGCCACTGCGCCCAATATCCTAGTGGTGAGCCCGCGGCTTCCGGTGAAGAACGTGCGCGAACTCATCGCACTTGCCAAGGCACAGCCCGGCAAACTCAACTACGCCTCGAGCGGCGTCGGCACCATCATCCATTTGTCGACCGAACTGTTCGGGAGCATGGCGGGCATCGAAATCGTGCACGTCCCCTACAAGGGGTTGGCCTTGGCGATACCCGACATCGTCAGCGGACAAGTCGCGTTGATGTTCGACAACATCGTCAGCGCGCTGCCCCAGGTGAAGGCGGGGCACGAAAGAGCGCTCGCGGTCACGAGCCTCAGGCGGTCAGGGCTCGCGCCAGACATTCCCACTGTTGCCGAGTCGGGCCTTCCGGGCTACGAATCCGAAACATACTTCGGGGTATTTGGTCCGGCGCGCACTCCAAAACCGGTGATCGCCGTGCTCAGCCGCAGTCTCTCGCAGGTGGTGCAACTCCCGCTGCTGAAGGAACAACTGGCGAAGCAGGGTGCGGAGCCGGTGGGCAGCGATCCCGAGCAACTGGTCGCGGTCGTTCTGTCCCACACCGCCAAGTGGAAAAAAGTGATCGGGGACGCAGGACTGAAGATCGAATAACGCGTCCGGTGGCCCTCTTCGAGTGGCGCCCCGAACACGAATCGAACGTGCGACCTGCCCCTTAGGAGGGGGCTGCTCTATCCACTGAGCTACCGGGGCGAGAGGCCGATTGTACGCGAATGCCTTCGAATCATGGCGTTGCGTTCCGGCTGCATTGCTGCTAGCTTGCCGCGAGGGAGAATCATCGATGCCGGTCCGCGACCCGGACGTCCAGGTCACCGTCGCCGGAGACGGCGCACGCGTCGTCCATCTTTCCGGAGCATGGGATATCAGGGCGCTCGAATCGCGCGCGGCTGCACTGCAGTCGGCGTTGCGGGACGCCGGTCCCGCGCAGGTCTCGCTCTGGGATCTCACGCAGATCCAGCGGTTCGACCACATCGGCGCGATGCTGGTGTGGCGAACCTGGGGCAGGTGCCGGCCGAGCAGGCTGCAGCTCAACCGCGAGCACGAGATATTTTTCGGCGCGTGCGAATCGGCCGAAGCCGTCGCATCCGCGCCGGCGGCGCCCGACCGGTTTCCGCTGCTGCTCGCCCTCGGGCGGGGCGTGTGGGCGGTGAGCCGGCACGTTCTGGAGATACTCGAGCTCTTCGGGCAATTGCTCATCGACGCAGCGACCGTGGTGAGGCAGCCGGTCCTGCGGCCGTGGCGCGAATTTTCCGCGGCGATCTACAAGATCGGCGCGCAGGCACTGGGGATCACCGCGCTGGTCGGGTTCCTCATCGGGGTGGTGCTCAGCTATCTTTCGGCCGAGCAGCTGCGGCTGGTCGGCGCGGACGTCTTCATCGTCAACATTCTCGGCGTTGGCATCGTCCGCGAGCTGGGTCCGGTCGTCTGCTCCATCCTGGTCGCGGGGCGCTCGGGTTCTGCGATCACCGCCCAGCTCGGGGTCATGAGAGTGACCGAGGAGCTGGATGCTCTTTCGGTGATGGGCATCTCGAACACCCTGCGCTTGATCCTTCCCAAGATGGCGGCCATAGCGGTGGCGCTGCCTCTGCTGGTATTGTGGACGTCCGGCGTCGCGCTGGTCGGGGGCGCGGTGTCGGCGAAAGCCGAGCTCGGCATGAGCTTCTTTCAGTTCTTCTCCGCGCTGCCGGCCGCGGTTCCCGAGGTCAATTTGTGGCTCGGCGTCGGCAAGGGCGTGGTCTTCGGCGTGCTCATCGCCCTGATCGCATGCCACTTCGGCCTGCGCATCCAGCCCAACACCGAAAGCCTCGCGGCGGGGACGACTCGTTCGGTGGTGACTTCGATCACTGCGGTCATCGTCGCCGACGCGATTATCGCGGTCATCTTCTCAGACGTGGGCTGGAGCTGAAATGAGCGGCGCGCCCGTCGTCGAGGTCAAAGGTCTCTGGACGGTATACGGCGACCTCGTGGTCCACCGCGACCTGGACTTCTCGGTCATGCCGGGCGAGGTCGTGTCCCTGGTGGGTGGATCGGGAAGCGGCAAGACAACGCTGCTGCGGCAGATGCTGGGGCTGGAGCGGCCTCACCGCGGCAGCATCCGGGTCTTCGGCGTCCCGTTGCACACCTGCGACGCGGGTCTGTTCAAGAAAATTCGCAAACGCTGGGGCGTGCTGTTCCAGCACGGCGCCCTCTACAGCGCGCTCAGCGTTTTCGACAACATCGCGCTGCCGCTGCGCGAGCTGCACGCTTTCGACGCGGATTTCATCCGCGACATCGTCATCGTCAAGCTCGACGCCGTCGGCATGGACAAGCGGCACGCGTCGACGATGCCCGCGGATCTGTCCGGCGGCATGATCAAGCGCGTCGCGCTCGCCCGCGCTCTCGTCCTCGAGCCCGAGCTGGTGTTCCTCGACGAGCCGACCGCCGGGCTCGATCCGGACAGCAGCGAAGCTTTCGTGAAGCTCGTCCGCGATCTTCACATCAAGCTCAATTTCACCGTGGTGATGGCGACGCACGATCTCGATACCCTGGTATCGGTTTCCGACCGCATCGCCGTGCTCGCTGATCAGAAGGTGGTGGTATGCGGGCGCCTGGACGAGGTGGTGCGGTACGACCATCCGTTCATTCGGGATTTTTTTCTCGGCGAGCGTGGTCGGCGTGCGCTCTCCGCCGCGCCCGCGCTGCAGACGAACTGAGGAGGAACCGTGGAAAATCGAGCCTACGCGCTTGCAGCGGGATCGTTTACCCTGCTGCTTGCCGCTGCCTTGGTGGCGGCCGGACTGTGGTTCCGCCGCGATGACGTCAGATTCGCGCAATACCTGGTCACGACGACGAGCTCGGTCACCGGTCTGAAAACGGAGGCCCCGGTGCGCTACCGTGGAGTCGACGTGGGGCGCGTCGAAGCGATCAGGATCGAGCCCGGAGTCTCCGGTCGCATCCACATCCGCATCGGCGTGCAGGAGGATACCCCCATCACGAAGAGCACCTATGCGCAGCTGGGCTACCAGGGAGTAACCGGCATCGCGTACGTCTCGCTCAACGACGACGGGACCTCGAGCGAGCTGCTGAAGGCGGGAGGCAGAGAGCCCCCGCGCATCGACCTGCGGCCGTCGGTCTTCGACTCGAGCCTAGATCTCGTCGCGGCTGTGAACGAACTCTCCGGTCGCATGAATGACCTGCTGAACGACGAGAACCGCAGGCTCGTCACGCGTGTGCTCGGCGGTATCGAGCGAGCCTCGCGCCAGACCGCCGAGCTCGCCGAGCGGCTTCAGCCGGGCGCAGAGAAGCTGTTTGTCGAGATCGGTGCGCTCTCGCGCAAGCTGGAGGAGCGCTCCGTGGCCTTTGACCGGATGGCCGCGAGCCTCGAAGAGGTGGGAGTTGCCGCGCGCTCGTTCAACGACGAGACCCTGCCGCGCTTCAACGCGCTCGTCGAGCAGCTCAATCGCGACACGCGCGCCCTCGACCGGGTTCTCAACGCAGTAGGCGAGAATCCGCAAAGCTTCGTGTTCGGCGCGCCGCGGGGGAGGCCTGGACCGGGCGAGCCGGGATTCAGGGACGGAGCGCGCTAAGGCGATGTTGCGGGGTTCCCGAAGAATCGCCGCGTTCACGCTGGTTCTCGCCTGTGCCGGATGCAGCATGGCTCCGTCACCGGGATCGGTGACCGCGAACTATGATTTTGGTCCCCCTCCCGAGGGGCGTCAGGGAGCAGGCCCGCGCCAGGCCTTGCTCGTCCACGACGTCAGCGCTCCGGCCTGGCTGGATTCGCCGTTGATCTATTACCGCCTCGCGTACCATGACGCCACGCGCCCGCAAGCCTATGCGGACAGCCGCTGGGTCAGCTCTCCAGTGGAGCTGTTTACGAATCGCCTGCGGCGCCAACTGGTCGCCTCGGGCGGCGGCATCATCCAGCCGGGCGACGACGCGCGCGCCAAGTACGCGTTGCGCGTCGATCTGGAGGAATTCATGCAGGTGTTCGACGCTCCGGGAAAGAGCAAGGCGGTCGTGCGCCTCCGGGCCTCGGTCACGGGGAACCGCAGCCTGACCGCGCAACGCAGCTTCAGCGTTGAGCGTCCGGCGAAGACTCCCGACGCCGAAGGCGGCGTACGCGCTTTGATCGGTGCGAGCGACGAAGCCGTGGACCAGCTCGTGGGGTGGACCGCGCAGCAACTCAAGGACTAAAGCTGGCTCGGCGCCGTTTGTGCGATAAAATGGTCGAAGGCGGGTTCGGAGTGCGCAACATGACGCGTCGGAAGAAGCTCCTGTCGGCGATCGGATTGGGTGCGTTCGCGGTGATCGTGCTGCTCGCCTTGAGCGCCTATCTCAGCCCCACGATGCTGATCGACCTCGCCAACTTCCGCCTCTGCAGCTGACCCCGCCGCCGGATTTCGCCGAGGTGCTCGATTTCTGGTTCGGCGCGCCGGATTCGCGCGAGCGCGGTCGGCGGCGCAAATCGTGGTTCGAGAAGT
>VBCT01000003.1 GCA_005882235.1 Betaproteobacteria bacterium | reverse complement strand
TCGGCAGTGCGCAATACCCGGGGAAACTTCGACGAGCCACGCCAATGGGCGGGGTTGCTCGATCGCGAGCGGCATCGCGTCGGCGGAGACGAGGCGTCCGAGGGCGTCTACGTCCACGCGCCCCGGAACGGGAGAGCTCTTTCGGTCGAGGGAGAGGGGTGGACCTTCACGAGCCTCGCGCTCGCCCCGCCGGAGGGCCTGACTCCCGCGGAGTCGGAACCGTTTGCCATGGCGCTCTGCGCCCTATGAGCGCGCAGCGCATCGAGCTCGACTACGTCGCAGCCCCGCGCCGTCCGCAGTGGATAGGCGCCTCGGTGCTGATCCTCGCGCTCGCGGTCTCCGGCACCATGGTTCTGCGCTATCGCGACGCCCTGCACGAGCTCGCCGCGCTCGATGCGGCGCAAGGCCTGCTCAATGCCAACCGGCGGCCGCAGCGCGCGGTGTCCAAGGAACGGCTCGACGAGGAAGCGAAGATCGTCGACGCGGCGTGCGGCAGCTCAGCATTCCGTGGGCGCAGATGATCGAGGCGGTCGAGGCGGCCTCGAGCAGCGAGGTGACCGTGCTGCAGCTGCAGCCGGAAACCCAGCAGCGCAACCTGCGCCTGACCGCCGAGGCAAAAAACCGGGAGGCCATGCTCAGGTACGTGCGCCGGCTCGGCGAGACCCGGGTGCTTTCCGGGGTGCATCTGGTCAATCATCACGTCCTGGTCGAAGATCCTTCGCGTCCGATCCAGTTCGGCGTGCAGGCGGCCTTCAGGAGCAACCGGTGAAGCGCGCCCAGGAATGGCTGCACTCTCTGGGGCCAACAGGGGTGCTCGGTATAGGAGTCCTTATTTTCTGCGTTCCGTTTTATTTTTCGGCGGTCAGTCCGGCGGAGCGCGAGCTGCAGGCGCAACGCTCGGTCGCCGAGCGGCTGCGCTCGCGCACTCCTTTTCAGCCCGTTGCCAGCGAGGGCCGCGCGGAGGAACTCCGCCGCTTCTACGGCCTGTTTCCTCCGGTGGAAAGGCTTCCGGACGAGCTCGAGCGCGTGTACTCTCTCGCGCGCGCCGCCAAACTCGAATTGCTGCAGGGCGAATACCGCCTCGAGAAACCTCCTTTCGGCATTGCGTTCTACCGCATCACCCTGCCCATCCGCGGAACTTATCCGCAAATCCGGCAATTCGTCGCCGCCACCCTCAAGAGCATGCCGATCGCCTCGCTTGATGCGCTGCGCTTCGAGCGCAAAAAAGCGGGCGATTCGCAACTCGAAGCCCAGTTACGTTTGACCGTCTACTTCCGTCCCGCCAACGAAGGCGAAACCCCATGAAACCCTCCCCGAAGACCCTTTTTGCGGCGCTCGCCTTGGCGCTCGTCGCAGCCTGCACCAACCCGCTGATCAAGGACACGCGAGCGCTGCTGAACGAAGGCCGCACGGAAGAGGCTCTCGCGTCCCTCGAGAAGGCGACGCGGGAAGATCCTCAAAACCACGTCTACCGTTCGGAATATTTCCGCCTGCGCGATTTCGCCGTCGCGCAGTGGCTCGTCCAGGCGGAGGCCCTGCGGACTGCTTCGCAGCTCGAGGCGGCCGAGGAACTCTACCGCCGCGTGCTCAAGTACGATGCGGCCAATGAGCGGGCGACTCAGGGCCTCGCGCAAGTCGAGCTCGACAGGCGTCATCGGGCCCTGGTGGCGGAAGCGGACAAGCTCGTGAAAGCGGAAAAATACCGCGACGCACGGGAGCTGCTCGCGACGGTGCTCGCGGAGAACCCGACTCAGCGCGATGCGCGCCAGTTGCAGCGGCTGATCGAGGAGAAGACGACCAAGCCCGCGGTCGCCCTCCTCCAGCTGAGGAGCTCGGTAACCAAGCCCATCTCCCTTGAGCTGAAAGACGTGCCCTTGCGCACCGTATTCGACGTGATCGCGCGCGCGGCGAACCTCAACTTCCTGTTCGACAAGGATGTGCGCGCCGACCAGAGGACCACGATCGTCGTGCGCGACGCGCAGGTCGAGGACGTCATCAAGCTGATCCTCGCCACCAACCAGCTCGAGCAGAAGGTCTTGAACGAGACCACGGCGCTCATCTACCCGAACACGCCGCAGAAGCTGCGCGAGTACCAGGATCTCGTCGTCAAGAGCTTTTACATCGCCAACGCGGACGTGAGGCAGACCGCGAACCTGATCCGCACGATCCTCAAGACGCGCGACATCTTCATCGACGAAAAGCTGAACCTCCTGGTGATGAAGGACACGCCGAACGCCATTCGCCTCGCGGAAAAGCTGATCGCGGCGCAGGACATCGCCGAGCCGGAGGTGATGCTCGAAGTCGAGGTGCTCGAAATCGGCTACAACCGGCTGATGGAGCTGGGCGTGCGCTTCCCGGGCTCGGCGGCGGTCAGTCTCGTCGGCGGCGCCACCGCTGCAGGGGCCACCGGAACGCCAGGCACGCTCACCCTGCCCGAGCTGCGCTCGCGCGACCAGAACCTCGTGCGCCTTACCTTCACCGATCCGCTCTTCCTGCTCTCACTCAGGCAGACCGACGGCCGGACCAACCTGCTCGCCAACCCCCGCATCCGCGTGAAGAACAAGGAAAAGGCGAAGATCCACATCGGCGACCGCGTCCCCGTGATCACCACGACCTCGGCGGTATCGGGCGGTTTCGTTTCCCAAAACGTGACCTACCTCGATGTGGGACTGCAGCTGGAGGTCGAGCCGCTGATCTATCTCGAGGACGACGTCGGCATCAAGGTCGGGCTCGAGGTGAGCAACATCGCGAAGGAGATTCAGACTCAGTCTCAGAGTGGCACCTCGCTCACCTATCAGATCGGCACGCGCAAGACCAGCACGGTGCTGCGCCTGCGGGACGGCGAAACCCAGATCCTCGCCGGCCTCATCAGCGACGAGGACCGGCGCAACGCCACCCGCGTTCCGGGCCTGGGCGACTTCCCGGTGCTGGGTCGCCTGTTCTCGTCCACGAGCGACACCATCACCAAGACCGAGATCGTGCTCCTCATCACCCCGAGGCTGATGCGCACGATCGTGCGGCCCGACGCGCGCACGGTCGAATTCGCCGCAGGAACCGAAGCTTCATCGAGCGGCGGCCCGCTCGGGGCGACCTCCTCGCCGTCCTCATTCGCCCCGATCCCGACCCAGCCTGGGCCGTCGTCGTCGCCCGCTCCGTCTGCGGCGCCCCCCGGAACCGCACCGCCGGGAGGCACGATCGTGCCTTTCGGCGGCGTGCAACCGCAGTAGCGCGCGGACGCAGCTCGAGTTCCATGGCCGCAGGTCGCGTTCCGGGACTCGCGCGGGGTTTTACCCTCATAGAGCTCGTCATCACCGTGGCGATCGTCGCGCTCCTCGCATCGGTCGCGCTGCCCGTCAGCGAGCTCGCCGTGCAGCGCACCAAGGAGCAGGAGCTGCGCCGCACGCTGCGCCAGATCCGCGAGGCGATCGACCTCTACAAACAGGCATCGGACGAGGGTCGAATCAAAAAATCGATAGGCGACTCAGGCTATCCGAAGAAACTCGAGGAGCTCGCCGAGGGCGTCGACGACCAGAAGAGCCCGAAGAAGGCAATGATCTACTTCCTGCGCCGCATCCCGCGCGATCCCCTCAACGCCGATCCCACGCTTTCCGCCGCGGCCTCCTGGGGAAAGCGCAGCTACGCGAGCCCGCCCGACGATCCCAGGGAAGGCGACGATGTGTTCGACGTCTTCTCGCTCGCGCCCGGCAAGGGCATCAACGGCCAGCCCTACCGGGACTGGTAGAAGCGGTGCGACCCCGTACCGGATTCACGTTGATCGAGCTGCTGATGGTGATGGCGATCATCGCTCTCCTGCTCACGCTCGCCATTCCGCGGTATTTCGGCAGCCTCGAGAGATCCAAGGAGGCCGTGCTGCGGGAAGATCTGTTCCAGCTGCGCGACGCGATCGGGAAATACTACGGCGACAAGGGCAAGTACCCGGATTCGCTCGACGCGCTCGCCGCGGAAAAATACCTGCGCAAGGTGCCCGTCGATCCCATCACCGAGAGCACCGCGACCTGGGTGATCGTCGGGCCGGAAGACCCGCAGAAAGGCGGCGTCTACGACGTCAAAAGCGGCGCGCAGGGCAAAGCCAGCGACGGCTCGACCTACGGGGACTGGTAGCGATGCACAATGATGTCATTCTGAGGGCGCAGCCCGAAGAATCTGCTTTTCCCGTTGTCGAAAAGCAGATTCTTCGCTTCGCTCAGAACGACAGACGGGCGGGCTTCACCTACCTGGCGGTCCTCTTCGCGATCGCTTTCATGGGCCTGGGTCTCGCCCTCACCGGAGAGGTGTGGCGCACTGCGCTCACGCGGGACAGGGAAGTGGAGCTGCTCTATACGGGCAACCAGTACCGGCGCGCGATCGAGAGATACTACCTGAGCGGGCCGAAGCAGTTTCCCGGGGCGCTCGAGGACCTGCTGAAGGATCCGCGCAAGCCCGGCACCGAGCGCTACCTGAGAAAGCTCTACTTCGACCCGCTCACCGGGAAAAGCGAATGGGGCCTGGTAAAGGCCCCGGGCGGCGGGATCATGGGCGTCTACAGCCTCTCGGAGGACAGTCCCAAAAAAGTCGCCAATTTCGGCTTCGCGAACAGGGAATTCGAAGGCGCCTCGAAATACTCGGATTGGAAGTTCCTCTACAACCCGGGGACTCAGCAGGCGCCCATCCCGCAGCAACTCCCCGTGCCCGACCCGGGTAAGCCGGGGACTCAGCAGGCGCCTATGCCGCAGCAGCTCCCCGTGCCCGACCCGGGCAGCCCGGGTACTCAGCAGCCGCCCGTCCCGCCGGGCGCGCAGTAGCGCGGCGCCCGCGCTGGTGCAGCCGGCACCGCAGCGTCAAATCGGGCGCACGGCCCGGCGGCACGAATCGTCACCTGAACTCCCGCTCCACGCCCTCGATATTCTGCAACGCCCAATGGACCGCCTGCACCCTGTTTCCCACGTGAAGTTTGCGGAACAGGTTGTAAATGTGCGTCTTCACCGTATGCGGGCTCACGCTGAGCGTGCGGGCAATGTGATTATTGCTGTGGCCGCCGACGAGAAGTTTGAGAGTATCGATCTCCTTCCGGGTCAGGAGAGTCGTCTCAGTAGGGAAAGTACGCTTGTGTGCGCTGGTTTGCTCCCAGTGAGCAAACAACATTTTTCTCGGAAGCCAGCACTCGCCATTGAAAATCGCAGCGATGCCTTTGACAAAGTTTTCCTCTGTAGTCTCACGGCAGAAGATGCCCTTGATTCCGGGGCACGCAACGATCTGCTCGAAGCTCACGCCCTCATCGGCATTGATAAGCGCGATGTTACGGACCGACGCACACGCGGCAAGGGCCTGCAGGCGCACATTGAGGTCTGGCGCCGCGATGCCTTCAACGTCGAGCAGCGCAAGCACATCCGCGTCAACGGATGGACCGCTGAGTTCTTCGATTGATCGAACCAGGCAACTGCAGCCGATGCGCTCGGCGATCAGACGGGCCAGAAGCTTGTTCTGAAAATCGTTCCGGCCGATAAGTACGACGCCACCCTTCGGCGTGTCCCGGCGCGCCGTTTCGCTCATCCTTCCCTCCCGAGAAAGTCTGAGAACCGATGTCTATCATCGTACCACTATGACGAATGTAGTCCTACCACTACTTCTGAGGCGGTGAGAGGTGGGAACAATAATCGACCGCGCTGACTTTTCGCGTATTCCACCAATGCCTTATGCCTCTTTTGCCGCCGCCCGCCGCACCCATGGCGACCTTTCGCGAGCTACATACTTTATTCCGATCCAGTCAGCGGGCCAGAATTTATTCTGAAGATCAGCGCCGCGCCAATTCATGCCGACCCCCGATTGGTTGCGGTGACCGAAATGCGATACGTCCCCGTTCTCAGGGGGAAACGCTATGCGAACTATCTATGGCTTGATCCGGTCTTTCAATTCCAAGCGATTCTCCTTCCATCGCGCGCGCGATCGACAAATTGCTCAAGCGCAAGGCCGGAGGACGTCTGCTCGCCAGGCTCCTCACGACTCGCGCCCGGCCTCGATGTCCTGCGCCATCGAGCCGGCGTGCTTCGTGAGCGGCGACTCCCCCGCGCTGATCTTCCTCACGAGGTACATCGGATCTGGAACCATTTTCCATCGGCGAGCGTTTACCAAAAAACGCTGACCCAAAAAGGGGGCTGCCGGATTTTTTTATCCGTCGCCAAAGAAAAGGGAGAGTACCTTGATCAGCCGCGGATTCGCCGCATTTGTGTCATCGCATCTCTACTCGATGTCATCACGTCTCGACACGAAGCGAAATTCGTTGACTAGCTTTTCCCATTTGTGGTATTTTTTCTTTTGAAATCTGCGCCACAAACGCGAAAAAGAAAAAGGCTTGTCGCCGGATTGTTTCTGTCATCCGTCGCCAAAACTAAAAGGGAGCCAGCTTGCTGGGTCGCGCTTCTTGCGTCGAACAAGCCCTGCACGCCGGCCTAAGGTCCCGCGCGCTTCGCCTTGGCGGCGTACTCAACGCCCTTCGCCATCCTGTATACCTCGGTGACCGGCACCGGCACGCCCAGTTCCTTCGCTTTCCTCACCACATAGCCGGTCATCGCCTCGAGCTCGGTCTCGCGGCCTCGGTCGCCTGCGATTTCACCAGGATGACGACGGTGTCGAATCGCCGCGGACCCATCTCCGCTGCGCTCGCGAAAGCCGCGAGCTTCGTCACCGACTCCGTGCGGCTGACCTCGTGGCGAAGCCCATCGAATTTAGTCCGGACGGAACACGATCCGGACCCTTTCCACTGGTTTTGTTTTCATACAGCGAAGGAGATACTGCGTGCGCGGCCCCCCAAAAGACGAAGCAGTATCGCTCATCGGCGAGCTGCAATACACCCTGACCAAGAACGCGGTAGCGAAGCTAAACATGGGTGTCGGAGTGACGAAGAAGGCGCCGACTTACGCGCCGGAAATCGGAGTGATATTCAGGTTCTAGAAACCTGGAAGGGGTCGCGCATTTCGCGCGACAAATAAGAAGTTCTTAATAGCAGGCGAAGGATTTGCTGGATGTTTAGCTGGATCATAGGCTCGAGCCTGAGGCTCAGGTTCTTGGTGCTGGCCGCCGCAGTCGCGCTGCTGGTCTTCGGGACCGGGTAGCTGCGCAAGATGCCGGTCGACGTCTTCGAGTTCGCCCCTTGAGCGACCGGCGGGCATGAGACTCGGAATCTTCGGCACAGGCTACGCGGGATTGGTCACGGCGGTGGGTCTCGCGGAGGTGGGCCACGCGGTCACGGCGATCGACAAAGATCCCGACATCGTGGCCCGCCTTTCGGACGGGACGCCGCACATCCATGAGCCCGGACTGCAGGAATTGCTGACCGCCAACCTGGAGGCCGGCAAGCTCAGGTTCAGCACTCGGGCCGAGGACGCCATGTCCGCCTCCGACATCATCTTCCTCTGCGTGGGCACCCCGCCCCGGGCCGATGGACGGGCCGACCTCTCCCAGGTCGAGGAAGTCTCCCGGACCATCGCACAGCAGCTGGACGGCTACAAGCTGATCGTGGAGAAGAGCACCGTTCCCGCCCGGACCGCTTACTGGATCGACACCACGATCCGGCGCCTGGCTGGACCGGAGCATGAGTTCGATGTCGCCAGCAATCCGGAATTCCTA
>VBCT01000002.1 GCA_005882235.1 Betaproteobacteria bacterium | reverse complement strand
CTCGGCTTCGGCGAGATCGTGCGGATCTTCCTGAACAACCTGTCCCAGCCCGTCAACATCACCAACGGCCCGCAGGGGATCGCGCGCATCGATCCGTTCCGGCTGGGCGGGATCGATTTTTCCAAGTCCGACAGCTTCCTCGGCCTCGCCTTCAGCGGGCCGATCAAGTACTACTACCTGCTGCTCGCGGTGCTCCTCGCGGTCATCTTCATCAACGTGCGGCTCCAGAACTCGCGCATCGGGCGCGCCTGGGAGGCGATCCGCGAGGACGAGATCGCCGCGCGCGCGATGGGCATCGACACCACGCGCGTCAAGCTGCTCGCTTTCGCCATGGGCGCCACCTTCGGCGGCATCGCGGGGGGCATGTTCTCGGCGATCCAGGGATTCGTTTCGCCGGAAAGCTTCGTCCTGGTCGAGTCCATCATGGTGGTTTCCATGGTCGTGCTCGGCGGCATGGGAAACATCTGGGGCGTGATCCTCGGCGCGGTGCTGCTGTCCTTCGTTCCCGAGATCCTGCGGTTCACGGTCGAGCCCGCACAGAGGCAGCTCTTCGGCCGGATGATCATCGAGCCCGAGGTGATCCGCATGCTGATCTTCGGATTCGCGCTCGTGCTCGTCATGACGCTGCGGCCGGGCGGCTTGTGGCCGTCGGCGGTGCGCAAGCGCGAGCTTGCGGAGCGCCGGCCGTGAGCTTGTTGCTCGAGGCGCTCGGCGTCACAAAGAGATTCGGCGGCGTCGAGGCGCTCATCGAGGTCGGCTTTTCGATTTCGCGCGGCCAGATCTTCGGGCTCATCGGACCGAACGGCGCCGGCAAGACCACGCTGTTCAACGTTCTCACCGGGCTCTACCCGGCCGACCGCGGCCGCTTTCTTCTCGACGGAAGGGATCTCACCGGACTCAAGCCCGACAGGATCGCGGCGCGGGGCATCGGCCGCACTTTCCAGAACATCCGGCTCTTCGCCAATCTATCCGCTCTCGAAAACGTCATGATCGGCCGCCATGTCCGCACGCACGCGGGCGTCCTCGGCGCAGTGCTGCGCGATACGGCAACGCGCGCCGAAGAATCGGGAATCGAGCGGCGCGCGGCGCAACTGCTCGACTACGTCGGGATCCGTGCCCGGGCGAACGATCCGGCGGGGAACCTTGCGTACGGCGACCAGCGGCGTCTGGAGATCGCGCGGGCGCTCGCAACCGACCCTGTCCTGCTCGCTCTCGACGAGCCCGCGGCGGGAATGAATGCCTCGGAAACCAAGGCGCTCCGGGTGCTGCTCGAGCGCATTCGCGGGGACGGCACGACGCTGCTCCTCATCGAGCACGACATGCGCGTGGTAATGAACGTATGCGACCGGGTGCTGGTTCTCGATTACGGCAAGCGCATTGCGGAGGGCGTGCCGGCGGAGGTGCAGCGCGATCCGAAAGTGATCGAGGCCTACCTGGGCGCCGTGACCGCGCCGCCCGCATGACGCTGCTCGAAATTCGCGGCCTGGAAGTCCGCTACGGCGGAATCCGCGCGGTGAAGGGGATCGATCTTGAAATCGCCGCGGGCGAGCTCGTCTGCCTGATCGGCGCCAACGGCGCGGGTAAGTCTTCGACGCTGCGCGCCGTCTCCGGGCTTGCGCCGATTGCTACGGGGTCGATACGGTTCGGCGGCCGTGATCTCGCCGGAATCCCCGCGTTCGCGCGCGCGCGCGCGGGGCTCGTCATGGTGCCCGAGGGACGCGGGGTGTTCGCGCAGTTGAGCGTCGCGGAGAATCTCGCGATGGGAGCCTACGCCAGGGCTGACGCCGGGGTCGCCTCCGACCGCGCGCGCGTTTTCGAGCTGTTTCCGCGGCTCGCGGAGCGGCGCCGCCAGACCGCCGGCACGCTGTCCGGGGGCGAGCAACAGATGCTCGCCATCGGCCGCGCCCTCATGAGTCGGCCGAGGCTCCTCGCGCTGGATGAGCCGAGCATGGGGCTCGCCCCGATCGCGGCGCAGAAGATCCTGCAAGTGATCCGCGACATCAACAGCACCGGCGTCACGGTGCTGCTGGTGGAGCAGAACGCTCGAAGCGCGCTTGCGCTGGCGCACCGCGCCTATGTCATGGAAAGCGGGGAGATCACGCTCTCCGGAGATGCGCGCGCGCTGCTCGCCGACCCCCGGGTGCGCGAAGCCTATCTCGGCGAGGCAGCGGGGTAGCCCGCGCTAGCGCGCTTTGTCGGCGGCAGTGGTGAAGGAATCGGCAAAAAACTCGTTTTCGGGCAGCCGGCATTTCTGGATGAAATCGCGCCGCGCGGAATCCACCATGACCGGCACACCGCAGGCGTACACCTGGTGGCCGGAAAGGTCTGACAGGTCCTCCATCACGGCGCGGTGCACGAATCCCGTCCGGCCGCTCCACTTGTCTTCCGGGAGCGCGTCGGAAATCACCGCCACGTACTCGAACCCAGGATGCTGAGCGACCCAGCGCTCCACCAAACCGTTCAAGTAAAGATCTTTCGGGCGGCGGGCTCCCCAGTAAAGCCTCATGGGGCGCGCGAGGGCCTTTTTGAACGCGGCCTCGATGAGCGCCTTGATCGGCGCAAAACCGGTGCCCGAGGCGACGAGCACGATGGGCTTTTCGGATTCATCGCGCAGGAAGAACGTTCCGAACGGCCCTTCGAAGCGCAGGATGTCGCGCTCCTTCATGGTCTGGAAAACGTGATCGGTGAATGACCCGCCCGGCACGTGGCGCACGTGCAGCTGGACGAACTCGTCGTCGTGCGGCGCGTTGGCCATGGAAAAGCTTCGCCGCGTGCCATCCTTCAAGAGGATGTCGATGTACTGGCCAGGCAGGAACATCAGGCGCTCGTTCGCCGGGAGCTTCAGGTAGACGATCATGGCGTCGTCCGCCACGCGCTCCAGCTTTTGCACGCGCGCAGGGAGCTTCCTCACCTGGATATCGCCCGCCTTGCGCACTTCGCGGGCCTCGATCACCACGTCCGACAGCGGCTTCGCCTGGCAAAAAAGCGCGTAGCCCTGCTCGCGCTCCTGCGCGGTCAGCGCCTTTTCCGAGTAACGACCGTAGTCGATCCGGCCGTCGATGAGCTTTCCCTTGCAGCTGCCGCACGCGCCGTCGCGGCAGCCGTAGGGGAGCACGAGACCCGCATCGAACGCCGATTGGAGGATGCTCGAACCGTCCTGCGCCGGAAACCGGTGGCCGGTGTTGCGGATCGTGACCTGATGCATCATCGGTGCGCGGGGTAAAATCCGTTCGTGGAAAAGCTGCTCATCATCGGTTGCGGTGACGTCGCGCACCTCGCGCCGCGCGGACGCGGCGCCATGTTACCACGGAGATTCGTGTACCTTTCCACGAGCGGGGCATGAAGGCTGCGGACGCCTATCTGGTCATCACCAACCTGCCCGACCGCGGCAGCGCGGCGAAGCTCGCGCACGAGCTTGTGGAAAAGCGCCTCGCCGCGTGCATCAATATCCTGTCGCCGTGCCGTTCCGTCTATCGCTGGAAAGGCAAGACCGAAGACGCCGAGGAATTCCCGATGCTCATCAAGACCACCGGCGACCGCTACGCCGAGCTCGAAGCGGCGATCCGATCGGGACATCCGTACGAACTTCCGGAGATCATCGCGGTCCGATTGACGGGGGGATTGCCCGCGTACCTCGATTGGGTCGATTCCGAAACGCGGCCGGCCTGAAACTCTCATGCGCCACCTGTTGCTCATCGTCCTGTTGTTCTTGCGCGTGACGGCTGCCCACGCCGCCGGGGCGGACGAACTGCTCGAGCCCGACAAGGCGTTCCGCTTTTCGGCGCGGGTGCTCGATGCCGCCACGGTAGAGGTGCATTACGCCATAGCCGATGGCTACTACCTCTACCGCGAGCGCTTCCGGTTCGCAGCCGAGCCCCCTTCGGTGACACTGGGGCAGCCGCGGTTTCCGAAGGGGCAGATCCACGAGGACAAATTCTTAGGCAGGCAGGAAACCTATCGCAAGGAGGTGCGCATACGGCTGCCGGTCGAGGCGGCCGGCGCCGAGCGCTTGAAGCTCCAGGTCACCTCGCAAGGCTGTGCCGACTTGGGCGTGTGCTATGTGCCGCAGGTGCAAAGCGCCGACCTTCACCTTGCTTCGCTGCGCGGGCCGCGTTCGTCGATCTTCGAGGAAAACGAGCCGTTTGCCACTTCAGCGGAACGCGTGACCGCGGCGAGCGACGACGTGCGTTTCGCGGGTGTTCTGGAATCCGGCCGGCTGTGGCTGGTCGTGGCGGTGTTTTTCGGCGCCGGGCTTCTGCTCACGTTTACGCCGTGCGTCCTTCCGATGATCCCGATCCTGTCGGGAATCATCGTGGGCGAAGGCAGCAAGGTGACGCGCCGGCGCGCTGTGCTCGTCTCGCTCGCTTACGTCCTCGGCATGGCGGTGACCTATACCGCTATCGGGATCGCGGCGGCGTTTTCCGGGAACCTACTCTCCGCGGCATTGCAGAACGCCTGGGTGCTGGGAGCGTTTGCGGCGGTCTTTGTGATGCTTGCGCTGTCGATGTTCGGTTTCTATGAGCTGCAGCTGCCTTCAAGCTGGCAAGCGCGGCTCACCGCGGCGAGCAACCGGCTGGGGGGTGGCCACTGGGGTGCGGTCGTGCTGATGGGAGCGCTCTCCGCTGCGATCGTTTCTCCCTGCGTCGCCGCGCCCCTTGCCGGAGCGGAATGGGCGTGCCGCTGGTCCTGGTGGGCGTGTCCGAAGGCATGCTCCTGCCCAGGTCCGGCCAATGGATGCACGCGGTCAGGCAGTTCTTCGGAGTGCTCCTGCTTGCGGTTGCGATCTGGATCGTCGCGCCGGTGATTCCGGTCGCGGTGCAGATGCTGCTGTGGGCGGCGCTCCTGGTCGGATCGGGAGTGTATTTGGGCGCGCTCGAACCTTTGCAGAACGGGGCTTCGGGATGGAGGCGGCTCTGGAAAGCTCTCGGCGTCCTCGCCCTGCTCGCAGGCGTCGCGCAGGGCATCGGGGCGCTTTCGGGGGCGCGTGATCCTCTGCGGCCTCTGGCCGGGCTTTTCGCCCAATCGTCCGAGGCGTCGTTGCCCTTCGAGAAAGTCAAGACGCTCGCCGATCTGGATGCGCGCCTAAAGACGACCGACAAGGCGGTAATGCTCGATTTCTACGCAGACTGGTGCGTGTCGTGCAAGGAGATGGAGCGTTTCACTTTCAGCGACCCGCAAGTTCAGGCGCGTTTGACGGGAATGACGCTCCTGCGTGCAGACGTCACTGCCAACAACGCGGAGGACAAGGCGCTTCTGAAGCGCTATCGGCTGTTCGGGCCGCCTGGCATTGTCTTTTTCGACGCGAGCGGCAGGGAAATCGAAGGCCTGCGCGTGATCGGCTACCAGTCGCCGGAGAAATTCATCAAGTCGCTCGATCTGGCGGCGCGGTACTAAGCTTTCTCCTTCAGCCATCCCGCCGCATCGAGCGCGAAGTAGGTGAGGATGCCGTCCGCGCCGGCGCGCTTGAAACCGATCAGCGCTTCCATCACGCACTGCTTCTCGGTGAGCCAGCCGTTCTTGAACGCCGCTTTCAGCATCGCGTACTCGCCGCTGACTTGGTAGACGTAGGTGGGCGCCTTAAATTCATCCTTGACGCGGCGAACGATGTCGAGATAGGGCATGCCCGGCTTCACCATCACCATGTCCGCGCCCTCCTGCAGATCCAGCCCCACCTCCCAAAGCGCCTCGTCGCTATTGGCGGGGTCCATCTGGTAGGTGAACTTGTTGCCCTTGCCTAGACTCGCCGCCGATCCGACCGCATCTCGGAAGGGTCCGTAGAATCCCGAAGCGTATTTCGCCGAATAAGCCATGATGCGCGTATGGATGAATTCTTTTTCCTCCAGCGCGGTCCGGATGCGGCCGATGCGGCCGTCCATCATGTCCGAGGGGGCGACGATATCGACCCCGGCCCCAGCTTCGACGAGCGCCTGCTTCTCGAGGACCTCGAGTGTCTCGTCGTTGAGAATATAACCTTCGGAGTCGATCACGCCGTCCTGCCCGTGAGTCGTGTAGGGATCGAGCGCAACGTCGGTCATGATGCCGAGCCCCGGGAAGCGTTTTTTCAGCGCGCTCGCGACGCGTGGAATGAGCCCTTCGGGATTGGTCGCTTCCAGACCGTCCGCCGTCTTCAACGAGGACTCGATTGCCGGGAACAGCGCGATCACGGGTATGCCTAGCTTCAAGCAGCGCTCCGCAACGGGCAGAAGCTTATCGAGCGTGTGGCGCGACACCCCGGGCATGGAGGGGACGGCCTGGGTCCGGCCCTTGCCCTCGATCACGAAGACTGGGTAGATCAGGTCGTCGGTGCCGAGCACGTGCTCGCGCATCAAGCGGCGCGAGAACTCGTCGTGCCGCATCCGGCGCATGCGCACTGCGGGGAAGCTGCCGTACACCTGCATGATTGCTCCTTTTCTCCAGGCAGATCAGACTCTTATATTTTGGAAACTACGCCACGGGAACCTTTCCCCTCGCGACGACTCCCATGCTGTAGACGACTTCGGTCGTCTCCCGCTTCTCCTCCCTGAGCGGGTTGCCTTAAACCTTAAGGCATTTTGCCCCGGGCTGATTTCCCCTTTTGGCCCGGGGGCTTTTATTTCTCCACCCCCGGTCTTGCCGGGGGTTTTCATTTGGCTCTCGGCCGGGACCCGCCCCGGGGGACCCCGGCGCGCTTGCATCCAGCCACGCGCGAAACACGGCGGCGGCTTGCTCAAGGCCCGACCTCTTGGGACTCGAGAATAGCTGCACTGAAGCATGGGGCGCGAGCGCTGCGAGTTCTGCTTCGACCCGGCGCAAGATCTTATGAGCGGCTTCCCGGGACACCTTATCCGCCTTGGTGAGCAGCACATGCACGGGTTTTCCGGTGGGGTAGAACCATCCGAGCATGCGTTGATCGAGTTCGGTCAGAGCGTGCCGCACGTCCATTACCACGGCCAGGCCGCGCAGCGGCGCGCGCATCCGAAGATAGCCGCCCAGCAATTTCTCCCAGGGCGCCCGCGTCGCGTCGGGAACTCTGGCGTAGCCGTAGCCGGGTAGATCCACGATGAATCGCTCCGCGCCCAACGCGTAGTAATTGATGAGTCGAGTGCGGCCCGGGGTCTTGCTCACGAACGCCAATTGGCTCCCGGTAAGCGCGTTGATGGCGCTTGATTTGCCCGTGTTCGATCGACCGACGAAAGCGATTTCACCGACGCTCGCCGGAGCATCCGCTAGCGAGGCTACGCTCTTAAAAAAAAAGGCGCTGCGGAAGAGGGACATGGGTCAGGGCAACCAGTTTTGCTAGAATATCAGCCTTTTGGGCGAAGGCTCACGGGGGGAAAGCGGCATGAAGCGAGCGTTGGCGCTTTTGAGCTTTGCGGTTTGCGCCGGCCCGCTCGCCGCCGCGGAGCCCACGGCCAAAGCTGATTCCGCCAAGGGCCAAAACATCGCCGGCAAGATTTGCGCGGCTTGCCACGGTGCCGACGGCAACAGCCCGACCCCCGCCAATCCGAAGCTCGCCGGTCAGGTGCCCGAATACCTGCAGAAGCAACTCGCCAATTTCAAGCCCGCGGCCGGAAAAAGGGCCGAACGTGAAAACCCGATCATGGGCGGCATGGTCGCAGGCCTCTCCGTCGAAGACATGCGCGATGTGGCGGCGTATTACGCCGCGCAACGCACCAAGCCGGGCGCGGTGAAAAACCGGGATGCGTTCGCCCTCGGTCGAAAAATTTGGCGCGGCGGCGACATGGGCAAGGGCCTTCCTGCGTGTGCTGCATGCCACGGCGCGAGCGGTGCGGGTCTACCTGCGCAATACCCTCGTCTCGCGGGACAGTATGCCGAATACACCGAAGCGCAACTGAAGGCGTTTCGTTCGAGCGAGCGCAGGAACGACGCGAACAGGATGATGCAAGCGATCGCTGCAAGGATGAGCGATCCTGAGATTCGCGCGGTGGCCGATTACATCGGCGGTGTGCGCTGATTGTCTGGAATAGCACGGGCTCAGCTCGTGTTTACGCGGGCCGCGCCGGGGGAACTCCAGGGGCGATCGCAACCTGCGGAATAAATGCGCCAAGCCGCGCGTTTGTATCGCAGGTTCTTTTTTTGGGGGGAGCAGTGGGCAAAATCGGCATCCCTTCGGAGCGTTCCCGAAAAAACCTTCCGCGCGCTAGAATGCACCGGAGATGGATCGTCGCCTCATCATCGAGCACATTCCCCGGTTGCGGCGCTACGCCCGCGCTCTCGTCGGCGACCGCTACGTCGCCGACGACTTGGTTCAGGACACCCTCGAGCGCGCCTGGAACAAGTTCTATCTCTGGCGCCCGGGAAGCGATCTGAGGGCGTGGCTGTTCACGATCATGCATAACGTGTTCGTAAATCAAGCGAGACGCCGCCGCTACGAGATCGAGCAGGCGATGGAAGAAGTGCCCGTAGTGTCGGTTCGCGCGACCCAGAGCGAGCAGCTCGAGGTGCAGGACGTGGACCGAGTGCTGCGTTCGCTCTCGCCGGAGCAGCGGGAGGTCGTGCTGCTGGTGGCGGTGGAGCAGCTGACCTACGAGGAGGTCAGCGGTGCTCTGGATATCCCCATAGGCACGGTCATGTCGCGACTGTCGCGGGCGCGCGAGCGCATGCGCCAGCTGCTCGGCGGTCAGACGGTGATGCCGCTGAAAGTCGTGAAGTGAAGCCGGTCACAGAGACCGAAATGCACGCGTACGTCGACGGCGCGCTCTCCGACAGCGCTCGAGCCGAGATCGAGGCGTGGCTTGCTTCGCATCCTGAGGACGCGGAGCGGCTGCGCGCCTACATCGAGCAAAACGCCCTGCTCCGCTCGCTCTACAACCCGGTGCTCGACGAACCGGTGCCGGCGGCGCTGCTTGCGGTGCGCCCGCACGCGTGGCGGCGCTACGCCGCCGCTGCAGCGATATTCGCGCTCGGAATCGGCCTCGGATGGATGGTTCGTGGAATGTTCATCACGACGCAGATGGTGCAGGTTTCCCTGGCGCGCCTCGCGGCCACTGCGCACGTAGTGTATTCGCCCGAGGTACGCCATCCGGTGGAGGTGAGGGCAGACGAGGAAGAACACCTCGTGAACTGGCTGTCCAAGCGTCTTGGCACCGCCTTGAAAGCGCCCAAGCTGGGGCCGCTCGGTTACGAACTTGTGGGCGGGCGGCTGCTCTCCGGACCGCAGGGGCCGGTCGCGCACTTCATGTATCAGGATGCGCGCGGTCAGCGCCTGACGCTGTATGTCTCCAAGCAAAGAGGGGAGCCGCGCGACACCGCTTTCCGCTTCAGCCAGGAGGACCGCGTGTCGGTCTTCTATTGGGTCGACGGCAATTTCGGGTACGCCCTTTCAGGCGAAATAAGGAGGGAACAACTGCTCCAGGTCGCCGAAGTCGTCTACAAGCAGCTCAATCCGTGATCGCCGAAGGTGGTCCTCCGGCTCAGCTCGTCGAACTGATCGCCGCCTAGTCGCCGGCACCCGCCTTTGCCATCTGGCGCGTCTCGCGCCGTTGCGCCAGCCATTCCTGGAGACGCTCGAACTGGAGGTAGATCACGGGCGTGATGTAGAGTGTCAGGAACTGCGAAAGCACGAGCCCGCCCACTACGGCGAGACCGAGCGGCCGGCGGGCATCGCCGCCAGCGCCGAACGATAACGCGATCGGAAGACTCCCCATCAGCGCCGCGAACGTTGTCATCATGATCGGCCGGAAGCG